>CAZKHU010000004.1:14560-52345 GCA_964552725.1 uncultured Syntrophus sp. | reverse complement strand
GCCTCAATATCATCCTCCCTTATTGAAACATCCCGAGTGAAATCGGGACAGCGGACGTTGCCGGAGGAATCGGTGGAAATGCTGAACCTCTTCTGGCAGTTCCTCCTCCATGCACATATTGAGCAGTACTTCTTTTCCGTTGGCATATCGCCCCCCGCCCGTAAACCGCTTCTGCTGTAACAATTCGTGTTTGTTTATCTTGACACGCTTTCGAAGTCAAGAAAATTGACATCCTGCATCCTCTTCCTGAAAGAGATGCGGGAGGAAGCCTTTAAGAGCATTCGCAAACAGCGATCGATGGTGGGCATGCCCTGCTCCATAACCATTATTTTATGCAGTTGCCCAGTGCCATGGCAAGGTTCCGGGGTAATGATCTTTACGCCTTGACAACCGGATCGGGTTTGGATTAAACGGGAAAAAGGGGGATTTACAATGAAAAAGCCGACCGCATTGCTTGCCGTCCTTCTGTTATCTTCGTTGTTTCCATCCGCCGTTCATTCGTCCTATTTGATCCACCTCGAAAACGGGGGACGATTTACGACTCCCTTTTACTGGAAGGATGGCGGTAATATCATCTTTTACGTCCCCGGAGGATTGATGGGGATAGAAAAAACAACAGTCAGGGGAATAGAGAAATTAGCGCCCCGGCAAGAGGCAGTCTCGTCCATTGTCACCCCTTC
Organism: uncultured Syntrophus sp.; assembly: GCA_964552725.1. Taxonomy (GTDB): domain Bacteria; phylum Desulfobacterota; class Syntrophia; order Syntrophales; family UBA5619; genus DYTH01. The sequence goes on along the minus strand of CAZKHU010000004.1, from coordinate 51,665 downwards.
AATTTCCCTCCCTGAAACGTCGCAAAAGGCGCCCGCAATGGGATCCCCCTCCCCGGCGCTTCCCCTCAGGGATCCGGAAGAAAGCGCAGTCATGAAGGAATTTAACCTGCTCAGGGAACGGCTGGGAATTGCGGCGACAATGACGACCGAAGAACTTTACGCCTTTGAAAAAGAGCTGACCGCCTTCCGAAACAAGATTCTTGCCGCGCGCCTGGGGCATCTCTACTCGGACCAGCTTCTCGAAACAGCGAATATGGGAGGTAAAGTGGAAGAACTGCTGAAGGCCAAGGCTCAATAGTATTCTTTCCAGCTGATAATCCGGAGTGACTGGTTCTTCAAGGCATTGTCCACCATGCAACTGTCGTATTGAATGTCGAGCCCGCCGTTGATCGCCACCGTCTGGTTGGCCAGAACCGCCCCCCGGATATTGACGCCCGCGCCGCCGCCATTGAAGGTCATGACGCCCGTGCATAAAACGAGCCCGTACCAGACAAACCCCCCGCCCAGTTCAAGATCACCGTCCACAAGAAGGACTCCGTAGCCGATTACGTTCTGCAGTTTCAACCCTTGAACGTTGTAAGGATTGCCGGTATTCGAATAGACGGTTACATAATTTGCGGAGCTTCCATACGTCGCTCCGTTCGTATCGGATGTGATTAAAACATTGGCCGAACCTTTAAGTTCATTAACATAGCCCGCGATATCAATATCAAGCGTCCCCTGCTGAGGACCTGGCGGGTCGGGAATCAGGGAGGGACTGCCGTTGGGGTTTGTCACGGACGGCGCCTTCGTGTAGGTGGGCGGCTTGGCGACGACAGCCCCGCAGTTATCGGTTCCGCTGACAACCATTGCCGATCCGTTCCCGGTAATATCGCCTTTGGCATAGATGGCGGCCGCCACCACGGGGCCGGGATTGTGGACGACTTCCGCCCTGATTCTTTTCAGGGAGGTCCCATTTTTTCCGTATCCGGTGATAATTTCCACAGGACTATGCCCCGTCGCGGCCGAAGACGTAAACTGGAGCGCCGCGGCCGGCGTGGCCGGATTGCCGTATCCCCAATAAATTATGTTGCCCGGCGATGCCGCATTGGAGTGCAGGCCCGTATTGCCGTCGTTATCGTAATAATGGGGAGAATACACCGGCCTATGCCCTGCCAGCTCGGCGTCATATTCCGTCTTATGCCTGATTTTGACAAGGTAGGGAATGGCCGACTGGAGACTGTTCGCAGTAATGGCGGTATTGGTATGCGAAGCGGCGGTGGGTATGTAGTTCTGATAGCTGGCGCTATAATCCGCATCATCGGAGAGCTGCCAGGAATTTGACGCAAGGATGTAGGAGGACCACAGCGGGGAAGACGCCGCGGCAGGATCACCGGCATAACTGTCAGCCGTGGCTGCCCCCCGCAATCGCTCCATCGCCTCGGCAATCCCGGCTTCAGCGGCATAAAAGGCCTGCAGCCCCGTCTTTTGATTGCCGGCGATCTTCAAATCCGTCGTCGAGTTCTGGACGGCGACACTGCCCAGCAGCACGAGAATTACAACCATCATCAGGGTAACGACAAGCACCATACCCCTTTCGTTTCCAAGCATCATCTGCGAACCCCGTTTCATCATCTCCCGTATCCTCATATCAGAGGGCGATGTTTCTCAGCCTGACATCAGACGTCAGCTCGTAGGTGCGGTAACCGCCATTGGCGCTGTAGGACGGATCGGGCAGGGCGGTCCTCCCCCTGATCGTTATCCTGAGCGCCGCCACATTTCCGTCAGCATCCAGCAGGGACTGATAGGTAAATGTCTCGATGTTTTCTGCAAACGGCTGGGGGCTGGCGCCTATGTTCCTTGTAATCCTCATGTTCGTGGAATCAAAGGCGTAGGTTATATATTCCTGCCCGGCAATGCCGGCGTTTCCGTCCAGATCAGCCCTGATCTCCAGTTGCGAGCTGCTGACGGCAACCCCGGTGAAAGCGACATTCGCGGGGTTGTAGCCGGCCATTCTGACCTCGCGGGTCACCATCTCCATTGCGGCTCTTACATTCTGCTGCAGCTCGACGATTTGCTCCTGGTTTTTCAGAATTTTGTTTTGTGTTTCAAAAACCCGATAAGAAGCGCCCAAAATGAGCAGTCCGATGGCCATGGCGATTATCAGTTCGATCAGTGTAAACCCGGACCGCCGGTCATCGCAAAAGACGCCTTTACTGACCATGTTTTTTTCAGAACGCAGCCTGTCCACTAACCGCACCTCCGTCGTCCGCTCATGTCCCGCCGTTGACAATGCAACTCACCGTGACATCGTGGGAACTTCCACCCAGGGGCCATTCGACGGTGACCACAAGCGTTTTCATGTTGGCGGCAGGCGAATCGTCTGTAACGTTCCACGTCCTGTCATACATGGTTTGAATCGTGTCCGCCCCGGAAACCAGATCCGCATAGCCGGTGTTTTTGAGCGCTTCCATTTTATCCTGGGCAAGCGTGGTCGCGGTCGTCATTGTTCTTCCAAGAGAATCCGCTTTCACGACAATGACGGTTGTGGAAAGAAGCCCCAGAAGGGCCACAACGAGGATGAATATGGCGATGATGTTTTCAATCATGGTAAACCCCCGCTTGCCGATGGGCCTATATGATCGATTCATCTCATCTTTTCTAATATTCATGTTTGCATTCCCCTTTGCGCTCATAAATGCGCCTTCTGCTCTCCACCATTGCGCTACGGACAATCATCGATCTTCACGCGGCCGGTGGAGGCCACCTTGACACATCTTTTTCCCGTCGTCTTTGAGCTGGTCAGCGTCACGGTTGTGCCGAAGGCTGTGCCCCTTGGATAGAAAAGGGGATTCGCGGAGGCAACGAAGGTCACATCGTAATAGTCTGCCTGAATGTCCCGGCTTTGGTTCAACTCACCGGCGTCGGGTGAACCATTGCCATTGTCGTCATCAAGAATGGAGTATTCATGATTTCCGGCAAATATCACACGGAAGTTGTTGTTTTGATTTACAGAACTCTCCCTGGCAAACATCATGTCCGCCATCACCATCCGCGCCGCGCCATTGAGGCGTCTTACAGCTATATACTCCATATAATTCGGAGCGGCAACGGCCGCCATGATTCCCATGACCGCCACAACAATCATAAGTTCCAAAAGGGTAAAACCTTTTCTATCGGATCGGTTGATCACCAGCATGCCCCCTTCCTCTCTCCGATAATGTTATTTTACACTTTACGGAAAATCCATATTTCGCCTGTAGGATAGTAATTAAAATATATTTTTGTCAATAGAAAGATGGCTTAAAGTGTGAAGATTATCACACATTTTCGGTGATAATCTTCACTTCATCTGTTGATGTTGAACAAAAGCCGGCCTAATTCTTCCCCCCAGAACAGATAGACCACCGCGGAAAATGAAAGAAACGGCCCGAAGGGGACGGCATACTTCATGTCTCTGCCCTTTATAAGCATTATCGCAATCCCCACAACAGCGCCGGCGAAGGAAGCAACTAAAAGCAGCAATAAAAGAGCCTTCCAGCCGAAAAACGCCCCCAGCATTGCCAGCAGGTTGACATCGCCTCCCCCCATCCCTTCACGGCCGGTCAGGGCTTCGTAGTAGACGGCGACAAAATAGAGGCTGCCGGCGCCAGTCATTATCCCGAAAAATACATCGCTTATCGCCATCTCTCTGAAAACGACTGCGAGAACCGCAAAAACGGGTATGCCGGTCAATGTCAAAACATGCGGAATGATCTGATGTTCGAGATCAATGAAGGTTATTACGACCAGAACGCAGACAAATAAAAAAACAACGAGAGAAAGTGGTGCAATCCCGAAGCGCTGGAGGATGATGAACGCAAAAAACGCAGTCAGCATCTCGACAAGGGGATAAAGAAGAGAGATGCGGTTGCCGCAGTCCCGGCACTTGCCCCCAAGCAGGAGAAAACTGAACACGGGGATGTTGTCGTAAATGCGGATCGGGTGCCCGCATTGGGGGCAGCGGGAAGCTGGGTGGATGATCGAAACCCCTTCCGGAATGCGGCTTATGCAAACATTGAGAAAACTTCCGATGGCGGCGCCAACCAGAACAACAAAAACCGTAACCCACAAAGTCCAGATAAAATCCATAATTGTCAATCCTTAGACGGCAGTGTCAGGCAATGTCAAAACGCCCGCTCTTGTGAATTTGAACCTTTTTATCAATAACACATTTTCCAAAGGATGCAAAAGGGCAAATCACCGGACTGTCATGCCATTCCGGAATGATAACCCTGTATTAACCGGTTAAAGAAATTGTTTGCATACCATGCGCCGGTGCTATAAAAACAGGCCGGACAAGAAAATAATCGGCAACAGGACTTCCCGATATGGATTCAAAAAGAAAAGGCAGCGAGGATCGGCAATTCATGCGCAGGGCATTGCGGCTGGCGCAAAAAGGGGCGGGCTGCGTAAGCCCCAATCCGCTGGTCGGCGCGGTAATTGTCAGGGATGGACGGATAATCGGAGAGGGGTGGCATCAGCGCTGCGGTGAAAACCATGCAGAGATAAATGCAATTCAAGACGCAACCGAACCGCTCCCCGGTTCCACCTTCTATGTAACGCTGGAGCCGTGCAGTCATCACGGCAGGACTCCTCCCTGCGCCGAGGCGCTCGTCGCCTGTCACCCCGCCCGCGTCGTCATCGGGACGACCGATCCCAATCCGCTGGTTTCGGGGCAGGGAATGGAAATTCTGCGCAAGGGCGGCATCGAAACCGAAATCGGGGTTCTCGAAAAGGAGTGCATCGAGATAAACCGGTTTTTCTTCAAATACATCCGCACCGGCCTGCCCTACGTTACCCTCAAGTTCGCCCAGACCCTCGATGGCCGGATCGCCACGGCTTCCGGAGATTCACGCTGGATCAGTTCCCCTCCGTCGCTGCGCTTTGCCCATCGGCTCCGGGCCATTCACGACGCAGTTCTGGTCGGCGCGGGCACGGTCAGGACGGACAATCCGAAGCTTACCTGCCGCCTTGTCAAAGGACGCGATCCGCTGAGGATCGTTCTCGATTCCCGTTTGTCACTTCATCTCGCCCGGGAGATCTTCAGCGACAGGAAAAAGACGCTTGCGGTCTGCACCGGTTTGGCCTCCCGGGAAAAGAAAAGCCTCCTGCAGCAGAGGGGCATTGAAATTCTGGAAAGCGCAGACGACCGCAACGGGCATATATCCCTCCCCGAGCTGTTGAAGAACCTGGGAAAACGGGGAATATCCTCTGTTCTGATCGAAGGCGGCGCCGGCATCGCAACGGCGTTTCTGAGAGAGAATCTCGTTGACCAACTCCTGGTTATCGTCGCGCCAAAGATTGTCGGGACGGGAACGGACGCGATCGGCGGGCTTGGGATAGAGAAGATGGCTAACGCGCTGAGTTTTTCCTTTGGTAAAATCTCCCGTCGAGGTAACGACCTGATCATCGATATCCGCCTCGATACCCGGCAGAAAAACCCGCAGCCCTGCTAATGAGTTGCAGCAGCGCCCAATTCGAATGTCCCGATATGGCCTTATTCCGCAATCGACAGCAGATGCGCCGCCGCCTTCATGCCGTCGAGCGCGGAACTGACAATGCCCCCTGCGTATCCGGCGCCCTCCCCGCACGGGAAAAGCCCCTTCAGACTGACGCTTTGCCCATCTTCTCCGCGTAAAATACGGACAGGCGACGAGGTTCTTGTCTCGACTCCAATCAGAACGGCCTCCGCAGTTAGAAATCCCGGCATCTTCCTCTCGAATTCCACGAATCCCCGTTGCAGCGCGGAAAGTGCAAACGAAGGCAGAACACGGGAAAGATCCGCATCCCTAATCCCCGGACGAAAAGAGCAGCGCCCTACCGGCGCCGTTTTCTTCGCCGTCAGAAAATCGGTCAGGCGCTGGGCAGGGGCACAATAATCCGACCCGCCGGCAACAAAGGCGTCTTCCTCCCAATGGCGGCGAAAGGCCAGGCCGGCCAGCGGCCCGTCGTTTCCAAAATCTTCCGTCCTGATATTGACGACAACCGCGCTGTTTGCCAGGGGACCGTTCCTCTTCTGCAAGCTCATTCCGTTTGTCGCCACTCCTCCCGCCTCGACGCTGCTGCCGATCACCGACCCGCCGGGGCACATGCAGAAGGAATAAACAAAGCGGTCGATATCCGGAATCTTTGCCGTCAAAAAATACTCTGCCGGCGGCAATTCGGGCAGTCCCGCCCAGTGTCCGTACTGGATTGAATCGATGAGCTCCTGCGGATGCTCAACGCGCAGTCCCGCGGCAAAGGCCTTGGGCGCCATCGCAATCCCGATTTTTTCCAGATTTCGATAGGCGTCGTCCGCCGCCTGGCCTATGGCAAGCACCACGTTTGTTGTCTTTATCTCTTCGGAATCATTGACAACAACCCCGGCAATCTGCCCTCCTTGAAGCAGCAGATCGGTTACCCGTGAATCAAAACGAACCTCGCATCCCAGCCCTGTCAATCGTTTACGCATATTTACAACAACGGCCCGCAGACAATCAGTCCCGATATGGGGATGGGCATCGACAAGAATCTCGGCAGGCGCGCCGCAGTCAACAAAGATTTTTTTGACCTTTGCCGCCAGCGGGTTCTTGACGCGGCTGGTCAGTTTCCCGTCGGAGAACGTCCCCGCTCCCCCCTCTCCGAAACAGACATTGCTTTCGGGATTCAGTATCCCCTTTTCCCAGAACCCTTCGACGTCAAGGACGCGCTTCGGGACCGGCCTGCCCCGCTCCAAAAGAAGGACGGGCGCCCCCTGTTCGGCAAGGGCAAGGGCTGCAAAAAGCCCTGCCGGCCCACTCCCGACCACAACCGGTCTTTGCTTAAAAACAGGGGCCATCTTCGGAACAGGGTTCTGCGAGGCAAGGGCTTCAGACTCTTCGGAAACAGTCGCCCCAAAAGTCTCCCGTTCCCTGCCCGGGCGCCATGTGACCCCCTCCGCCAGCCGGACTTTCAGGAGATAAACAAAACGGGGCGGCCGGGAGCGCCTCGCATCGAGCGACCGCCGCAGCACCTCTACTGAAGAAATCGCCTCTTCCGAAATATTCAGCAACAGGGCAACGCGACTCACGAGACATACGTCCCGCTCCTCCACGTCTATAGACAAATCGCTTATTTTTATAAACATTATTGCTTCTGCCCTCTCAATTTCTCTTTAAAATAAAATCTCTCCCGGACCCGGCGAAGCCCCGGACAGCCCAAAAAGAGCATTGAAAAATATTATCCTTTGCTATAAACGACTTGCGCACAGACAGAAAAAAAGGAAAAGACGATGCCCTGGTACGCCGTTCATACAAGAAGCAGACATGAAGACCGCGTTGACACGCTGTTGCGTCAGAAATCTTTCAATGTCTTTCTACCCAAAATGGAGACATGGAGCAAGCGAAAAGACCGACGCAAACGGATCATGCTGCCGATGTTTCCGGGATATATTTTCGCCGAACTGCCCATAATAAATAATGAGATAAAGGTTGACATTCTCAAGACATTCGGGGTTGTCCGCATCCTGGGGAAGCCCTACGGGTCGGAAGCGATCCCCGTACCGGATGCAGCAATCGATGCAATTCGCCGAATTGTCGACTCGAAAATCGAGGTGCAGCAATTGCAATACCCCCACGTCGGCGAACGCGCCCGCATCGTCGCCGGCCCGTTCAAGGGAATCGAGGGTCTGGTCGTGGAAACAGACTACCATAAAGAACTGTTTGTTGTCACTATTGACCTTCTCCAGAGATCGATAGCCGTCAAGCTGGAGGGATTTGCAGTGGCCCGTTTATAAGCTGCCGCAAATAATTGTCCGCTGTCGGAAAAACAAGCCGGAGGCAGGAACGATGTCATTGCGAGCGAGCATCGCAAAAAATTCTCATAGCCTGATCATTTGGCTCTTGCTGTGCGGCGGGCTTTACCTCGCAAGCATGTACAACTATCTTCTCTTTCATGTCGTTGCGGAATCGTTTTCGGTAGTCATTGCCTTTTCCATTTTCATGACCGCCTGGAATACCCGTTATCTGGCGAATAACCATTATGTATTATTCCTCAGCATCGCGTTTCTTTTTGCGGGATTCATCGATTTTGTCCACACTCTGACCTACAGAGGCATGGCAATTTTCCCGGGATTCGATGCCAATCTGCCCACGCAGTTCTGGCTCATCGCCCGTTATCTGCAGAGTCTTTCCCTGCTTGCGGCGCCCTGGTTTATCGCCAAAAAACTCAAGATAAGCGCCGTTTTCGGCTTTTATCTTTTCATAACCGTCCTGCTCGTGGCAATGGCCTTCTCCGGGAGGCTCTTGCCCGCCTGTTTTGTCGAAGGGCAGGGCCTGACTCCCTTTAAAATAGTCAGCGAATACGTAATCTGCGCAATTCTGTTCTTTGCGCTGATTTTGCTGCTGCGCCACCGCAAACAGCTCGATCCGCTAATCCTTGAATTGATGATCTGGTCGCTCCTCTGCACGATCGTCTCGGAACTGGCCTTCACCTTTTACATCAGCGTTTACGGCTTTTCCAATCTTGTCGGCCATTACTTCAAGATATTCGCATTCTTTCTCGTCTACCAGGCGATCCTCGCAACCGGGCTGAAGAATCCTTACCGGCTGCTCTTTTACGATTTACAGAAAAACCGCGAAGAGCTGCAGTTCATTATCGACGCCGCGCCCATCCTGATCTTTTACAAGGACGGCGAAAACAGATTCATCCGCGTCAACAAGGCGCTCGCCGACGCAACGGGCCTGCCGAAGGAAAAGATCGAGGGAAGGAATGCCGCGGAAATCTATCCCTCCCGGACAGCGAGATACGGGGAAAACGACAAGGAAGTTATCGCCTCGGGGAAACCAAAAACCGGCATCATCGAATCGATCGAAACCATCAACGGACAAAGATGGCTGCAAACCGACAAGATACCGTACAGGGAAACAAGCGGCAACATCACCGGCATCGTCGGCTTTTCGGTTGACATCACCGAGCGCAGGCAGGCGGAGGAGGCATTGAAGAAGAGCGAACAAAAATACCGGGAACTCAGCATCATCGACGGCCTCACCCAGCTTTACAATTCCCGGTATTTTTATCACCAGCTTAGAATCGAAATCGAACGCGCCAAACGCTATCAACAGCCGCTGACTCTTCTGCTCCTGGACATAGACGATTTCAAGATATTTAACGACACCTATGGGCATATCGAGGGAGATCAGGCGTTGGCGCGGATCGGTCAGGTGATGAAACAATGCCTGAGGGAAACCGATTCCGCCTATCGCTACGGCGGCGAGGAATTTACAATCATGATGCCGATGACTGCAAGCAGAGACGGCATTTTGTCGGCGGAAAGAATCCGGCAGGAATTCAAAAAAGAGATTTTTTCGCCGACGCCGGGTCTACAAGTGCATCTGACGGTAAGCGTCGGGATTGGGCAGTACAGGCTGCAGGAAGACATAAAAGGCTTCGTGCAGCGGGTTGACCAGCTCATGTACCGGGGAAAGAAAAACGGCAAGGACCAGATTTGCTCTGAACCATAAATTCACACACCGTCCAGAGAGAAAATCATGGCCTGTAAATTCTCAAAGCAGGCGGATTTAAAATGAAAATTTTAGGTTTCAGCCAGAAAAACAAAATATTTTATCTTGACATCTTTTTTCAAATGGGCAAAAAGCCTGCTTTCATGCGGCGCTGTTCAAAGTATCCTTCACAGGAAGAGCCGGGGATGGACGGAAACAGGGTGAGCGCTTTGCACAACTTTCAAAGGCGCTCGCAATAAAGATTGCAACGAAACAGCATGATCATCGGGAGACAAAAGCTTTGAAGGGGTACATCGTAATAGACAAGGAACTTTGCAAGGAATGCCATCTCTGCATTCAGGCTTGCAACAACGGGCTGATCGTCCCTTCCCATGAATTCAATTCCAGGGGATATCGCCCCGTCCGCTTCCAGGATGAGGAGAAAAAGTGTATCGGTTGCGCCTTGTGCGCAATCACTTGCCCGGATATTGCCATCGAGGTTTACCGTGAATAAAGTACTGATGCAGGGAAACAAAATCATCGGCGAAGCGGCCATTCGCGCCGGATGCAAGTTTTACGCCGGCTATCCGATAACCCCCCAGAATGAGCTGCCTGAATATATGGCGGAAAACCTCCGCAAGGTGGAGGGGGGCGTTTTCGTCCAGTCAGAAAGCGAGATTGCTGCAATCCATATGATAATCGGCGCCAGCGCCGGCGGCGCGCGCTCCCTGACCTCTTCTTCGAGCCCCGGAATATCGCTGAAACAGGAGGGCATCTCGTCGCTTGCGGCCTGCGAGCTGCCCGCGGTCATCGTCAACATGATGAGGGGCGGTCCGGGACTGGGGAACATCAGCCCTTCTCAGGGGGATTATTTCCAGGCCACAAAAGGCGGCGGTCATGGCGACTACCGGATGGTTGTCCTCGGCCCTGCGTCCCTGCAGGAAATTGCCGACTTGACAATGGACGCCTTCGACATTGCCGACGAGTACCGAATACCCGTCATGATCCTGGCCGACGGCATGCTGGGGCAGATGATGGAACCGGTTGTCTTTAAAAAACCGAAACCCCGCAACTACCCGGAAAGCCTTGTTATGAAGGGCGCGGGCGGCGGCAAAAGCAAGATCATCAGAGGCTTGATCCTCGACCCGCTCGATCTGGAGGAGCACATCTGGAAACTGCAACGCAAATACAAGATGATCGCCGAGAGGGAAGCACGCTCGGAGCTCTACCAGACCGATGACGCGGAGTTGATCATTGTCGCCTACGGCACCGCCTCCCGGATTGCCAAAGGCGCCATAAAACGGCTGCGCAAGCAGGGACTGCGCGTGGGGCTTTTCCGCCCAATCACCCTTTGGCCGTTTCCATCCCTGCAGCTTCGTGATCTTTCCAAAAAAGTTAGTAATTTTATGGTATTTGAAATGAGCGCCGGGCAAATGGTCGAGGATGTTCTGCTTGCCTTGCAGGGAAAAGCCACTGTCGGCTTCCATGGCCGGCCGGGCGGCGTTGTCCCGACCCCGATTGAGCTGGCAAACGTGATCTTGCGCAAATATAATGGCAAAGAGGGGCTGATCGACACAGAGCTGTAGCTCGGCCGGATAAATACAAAAATTGCAGGTCGGTAAACAATGAAAAAAGTTTTTGGAAGACCAAAAAGCATGAAGAGCAACCCCTTTCATTACTGCGCGGGTTGCGGACACAGTATCGCCCACCGGCTGGTTGCCGAGGTCATCGATGAGCTGGGCATTCGCGACCGGACAATCGGCGTCCCTCCCGCCGGCTGCGCCGTTCTCGCCTACAATTATTTCGACATCGACATGATCGAGGCGCAACACGGCAGAGGCCCCGCGACCGCCACCGGCCTGAAGAGGGTCTTGCCCGACCGGATCGTTTTCTCTTATCAGGGAGACGGCGACCTTGCGGCAATCGGCACAGCGGAAAGCTTCCATGCAGCCAACCGGGGTGAAAACATTACCGTTATCTTTATCAATAACGCCGTTTACGGCATGACCGGCGGGCAAATGGCGCCGACCTCCATTCTTGGGCAGAAAACAACTACCTCGCCTGTCGGCAGAAACAACATCCTGGATGGATACCCAATAAAAATAAGCGAAATCTTTGCCATTCTTCCCGGCACAACCTATATTGAACGCTGCACGGTAACATCATCCGCCGGCATCGTAAAAACCAAAAAGGCGATCCGCAAGGCCTTTCAGTACCAGATCGACGGCAAAGGGTTTTCTCTTGTCGAAATCCTCTCTCCGTGCCCTACCAACTGGAAGATGAACCCGACAGAGGCGTGCCGCTGGATTGATCAGACCATGAGCAAGGAGTTCCCGCTGGGTATAATCAAGGACCTGCCGGCGGAAGAGATGAAAAAACAGCAGAAGGGAAAGTAGAATCATGATGGTCAAAACCATTTTTTGCGGTTTCGGCGGACAGGGAGTGCTTGTGATGGGCTATTCACTGGCCTATGGGGGGATGGACGCCGGATTCAACGTAACATACCTCCCTTCCTACGGCGCCGAGGTTCGCGGCGGCACGGCCAATTGCACGGTCGTCGTCTCTGATGAGGAGATTGCCTCTCCTATCGCCTCCAACCCTGAAAACATTGTCGTCCTGAATACCCCTTCCCTTTACGCCTTTCAGAATCGCGCCGCCTCCGGAGGTTCCATTTTTTTGAATTCATCGATCATAGCCGTCGAACCGTCCCGCCAGGATGTCCGGGTCTTTAAAATCCCGACCGCCGAGCTTGCCGATAAACTTGGAGACAAGCGCATGGCAAACACGGTGATGATGGGCGCCCTGATGAAGGCAACCGGACTCGTGCCTCCCGACATCTTTCTGAAGAGCCTTGAAAAGGTTATGGGAAGCAAAAAGAAAGAGGTCGTCGCGATGAATCACCGGGCGTTTGAGATCGGGTACGATTTTTTGCAATAGGATAGAGATCGGCTTTACAAGCAATAATGGTCAAGGAGCAGCAAAAATGGCAGTGAAACAGATATCCGTTCTTTTGGACAATATCCCCGGTTCCCTCTCCCGGCTTACCAATATCCTGGACAAATCCGACATAACCCCCAAGGCCATGCTCGCCGCAAGCACCACGGAAAGCAGCACGGTGCGTCTGGTGGTAAACAACCCCGAACGCGCCGTTGCCATCCTGGAAAGCTTCAATCTCAACTGCGAGCTGACCCCTGTGCTGGCCGCCGAGGTTCCCCTCCATCACGGGGGAATGAACGCCATTTTGAAACCCCTCTCCGGCGCCGACATCAATATTCACTACCTTTATACCACCATCAACCGGATCGGCACGGAAACGATCGTCATCCTTGGGGTCGACAAGCCCGAAGAGGCGCGGAATGTCCTGCAGCGCAACTGGGTTCACATAGTAGAGGACGAGATATACAACCTCTGAGCTTGCCGTTCCGGAACCATGGAAGAAACAAGGGGCGCTTTTATGGATAAGCTTGAGGAGCTGCGCGAAAGAATGGAAAGCCTCTCAGTCACGGAGGAAGAATTTCGCGAAACCTTCGTCCGCTCCTCAGGACCCGGAGGACAAAAGGTCAATAAAACATCGTCCTGCGTCTATCTCGTCCACCTGCCAACCGGGCTTTCCGTAAAATGCCAGCAGGAGCGCTCCCAAACCCTTAATCGCCTCTTCGCCCGCCGCCTGCTCCTCGACAGGATAGAACGACTCCGCACCGGACTTGTCGCCGCCCAGAAGATGAAAACTGAAAAGATCCGGCGTCAGAAACGCCGGCGCTCACGCCGGGCTCAGGAAAAGATGCTCGCGGAAAAACATATTGTCGCTAAAAAAAAGGAAATGCGGGCGGGGGTCAGGCAGGATGCTGAATAAAAAAAGGGGAGGGCGCCTTGCGGGCTTGTTCCCTGCCCCCTGTTTCTTATAAAAACATGCTGTTATAAGCCAAGCAGCTTAAGCAGCGGATTAGCGTAAATCAATACCAGCGCGATAACAAGCGTATAAATCGCCAGTGACTCGATCATTGCCAGACCAACCATCATCGTGATCATAATCTTTCCCTGGGCCTCGGGATTGCGTCCGACAGCATTGGCGGCGCTCGCCAACCCATTTCCCATACCCAAACCTGTTGTTATGGTTCCGATCGCCATCGTCATGCCGGCGGTTACGATACTGGCAATAATGACTATCGCCTTCGAAGAATCGCCCGCAGCGGCCGGCGCGGCAGCAGCAACCGGAGCAACCGCCTCGGCGGCAGCCGCAACAGCGGCGTAAACCATAACCATAAATGTCGTCAACCCACTAATGCTTAAAAACTTTTTCATCGTCTTCTCCTTTATTTTTATTATTTCTTGGACAACACCCCTTAAATCCGCCCAGCATCCCTCCTTCCTTCTATTTTTCGGATCAAACTCATTGGCAAGACCCTGGAGCAACCTTTTTGCCAAATTTTTCGAGCCTTTTGCTCCCTATAGACATGGCGATTTGTTGTCAAGAAATATTTGACATAAAGACCCGGTTTTATGGTATGTGTCAACAGCTGCGTCGCAAAAAATACAACATGGAGTATTTTAAACATGGGAAATAACGATCTTTTTTCGAGAGCCGGAAAGGTAATTCCCGGAGGCGTCAACAGCCCGGTACGCGCCTTTCGGGCTGTGGGGGGTGCGCCGCTTTTCATCAGCGAGGCATCCGGAGCAATGATCCGGGACAGCGAAGGCAACAGCTATATTGATTATGTCTGCTCCTGGGGGCCGATGATCCTGGGCCACGCCGACCCCGAGGTTGTCGCCGCCATTCGCGATGCGGCCGGCAGAGGCACAAGTTTTGGCGCGCCGACCCAACTGGAGATAGAAATGGCGGAAAGAATCGTTGCCGCTTTTCCCTCCTGCGATGCCGTCCGGATGGTCAGCTCCGGAACCGAGGCGACAATGACCGCCATCCGCCTGGCGCGCGGCTGGACGGGAAGGGATAAAATCGTCAAATTCACCGGCTGCTATCATGGACATGCCGACTCCCTGCTGGTAAAGGCCGGCTCGGGGGTGGCAACGCTCGGGATTCCCGGCAGTCCCGGAATCCCTAAATCACTCGCCGAACTGACGCTCAGCCTGCCGTATAACGATCTTGAAGCCGTCCGCGGCACATTCGCAAAATACGGCAGCGAGATTGCCTGCATCATTGTCGAACCGGTTGCCGCGAATATGGGCGTTGTGATGCCCAAACCCGGCTTTCTGGAAGGACTGCGGGAAATAACGAGCGCCAGCGGCAGCCTGCTTATTTTTGACGAGGTCATATCCGGATTTCGCCTCGCCTACGGCGGATGGCAGACACTGGCCGGCATTAACCCGGATCTGACCTGCCTCGGCAAAATAATCGGCGGGGGCCTGCCGGTCGGAGCGATGGGGGGCAAAAGGGAGATAATGGAGCACCTCGCCCCGGTTGGGCCGGTTTATCAAGCAGGAACCCTTTCGGGCAATCCGCTCGCGATGACCGCCGGGATCAAGACGCTCGATCTCCTCCGGCAAAAGGACTATGCCGCTCTCGCAAAAAAAACCGCGATGCTGTGCAAAGCCTTCCGGGAACTGTTTCAAATAAGCGGAATCCCCGTGCAAATCAACCATACAGGCTCCATCTTCACGATCTTTTTTACCGAAGAAGAGGTGGTGGATTATGAAAGCGCCCTGAAGAGCGACACCACGCTTTTCGGAAAATTTTTCCACGGCATGCTGGCGGCGGGAATCAACCTCGCCCCGGCCCAGTTCGAGGCAGGATTTGTATCGTTCTCCCATACGGATGCCGACGTGGAAAAAACGATCGACGCCTGCGCAAAAACCATTAAAACACTGTAGGACATAATTTGAGAACACTCGGCTTATCCGGAGATCTATGAGAAAAATATTGGTGACAGGGGCGGCGGGTTTCATCGGTTTTCACCTTTCCCGGCGCCTGCTGGCGGAAGGAAACGCGGTCTGCGGCCTCGACAATCTCAATCCTTATTATGACGTCAAGCTCAAAGAGGCCCGACTCAAAATAATAGCAAAACATCCCGCTTTCAACTTTGCAAGGGGGGAACTTTCCGACCGGACGGCCATGGAAAAACTGTTCGCCGAAAACAGTTTCGACGTGGTAGTCAATCTGGCGGCCCAGGCGGGGGTCCGCTACTCGCTGACCAATCCGCACGCCTACGTGGAAAGCAATCTTGCCGGTTTCATGAACATCCTCGAGGGGTGCCGTTATAACCATGTAAAACATCTCCTTTTCGCCTCATCGAGTTCCGTTTACGGGGCCAATACAGGAATGCCGTTTTCCGTCCACGACAACGTGGATCACCCGCTCAGTCTTTACGCGGCCACGAAAAAGGCCAATGAACTTATGGCCCATACCTACTCGGCGCTTTACAAACTCCCCTGCACCGGGCTTCGCTTCTTCACCGTTTACGGCCCCTGGGGCAGACCGGACATGGCCCTTTTCCTTTTCACCCGGGCGATCCTCGAAAACCGGCCGATCGATGTTTTCAACAATGGCAACATGAAGCGCGATTTTACCTACGTAGACGACATCGTCGAGGGGCTTGTCCGGGTCATGGACAAAACCCCGGCGCCGAATCCGCTCTGGAACGGGAACTCGCCCGATCCATCTTCCAGCTTCGCCCCTTACCGAATCTACAATATCGGCAACAACAGCCCGGTAAAACTCCTTGATTTCATTGAAGAGCTTGAAAAACAGCTCGGGAAAGCCGCCGTCAAGAATTATCTGCCTCTGCAGCCGGGCGATGTGCCGGAGACCCGCGCCGATGTGGACGATTTAATGGCCGACGTCGGCTTCCGCCCGGCAACCCCGATCAGTGAAGGAATCAGGCGTTTCGTCCTCTGGTACAGGGAATACTACGGATAACGTTCCTTGCCGGCTGACGGCGGGAAAAATTAAAAAAGAGAGGCATATTTATGAAAAAAGCGCTTGTTACCGGGATAACCGGACAGGACGGCTCGTACCTTACCGAGCTGCTGCTTGCCAAGGGATACGAGGTTCATGGACTGATCCGCCGCGCGAGCACCTTCAACACCGACCGGATCGATCATCTCTACAAGGATGTGCACGATCCTCAGGCACGGCTTTTTCTCCACTACGGCGATCTGGCCGTCTCCGGTCAACTGACCGACCTGCTGCACGACGTCAAACCGGACGAGATATACAACCTCGGCGCGCAAAGCCACGTCCGCGTCAGTTTCGACATGCCGGAATACACCGGCGACATAACCGGTCTGGGGACGCTGCGCCTTCTGGAGGCGATAAGAAAAACTGCCATAAAGACAAGGTTTTATCAGGCATCATCCAGCGAGATGTTTGGCGCTGCGCCGCCTCCGCAGAGTGAATTGACCCCCTTCCAGCCGCAGAGCCCCTACGCCGCGGCCAAGGTTTACTCGTACTACATAGTCCGCAATTATCGGGACGCCTACAAAATATTTGCCTGCAACGGCATCCTCTTCAATCACGAGTCCCCGCGGCGCGGCGAAACATTCGTCACCCGAAAGATCACCAGGGCGGCGGCAAGAATCAAGCTGGGCCTCCAGGACAAGCTCTTTCTCGGCAATCTCGAAGCAAAACGCGACTGGGGATTTGCCGGCGATTATGTCGAGGCTATGTGGATGCTCTTGCAGCAGGAGCGGCCCGACGACTACGTCATCGCCACAGGAGAAACCCATTCGGTGAGGGAATTTGCCGAAAAGGTCTTCGCCAGATTAGAGCTCGACTGGCAGAAATACGTATCTATCGACCCCCGCTACTTCCGGCCCACCGAAGTGGATGTCCTCCTGGGCGATCCCGCCAAGGCGATCAACGCAATCGGCTGGAAACCAAAGGTCGGCTTTGAGGCGCTGATTGATCTGATGGTTGCGGCCGACATGGAGGCGGCCCGGAGGGAAAAAACGCTTGTGGACGCCGGGTATTCATGCAGCAACCATGGAACATTATGATTTTTCTTCAAAGCTTGCAGGAGACAAAAGATGTTGGATAAAAGAATAACGGTAACCGGCGCCAACGGCTTCCTCGGAAAACACCTTGTCCGCCTCCTTGCCGAGCAGGGCTGCCGCCAGATTCAGCAGGCCAATCGCCCCCAGTACGACCTGATCAGAATCGAAGACATAGTCAGGCTTTATGATGAACAAAAACCGGAGATTGTCGTCCATCTGGCCGCAAAGGTCGGCGGCATCGGCTACAACCTTGAAAACCCCGGTTCGCTGTTCTACGAAAACATCATGATGGGGGTGCCGCTTCTCCATCAGGGATTCGTTCACGGGATAGAGAAATTCGTTGCACTCGGCACGATCTGCGCCTACCCGAAATTCACCCCTGTCCCCTTCCACGAAGACGACATCTGGAACGGCTACCCCGAAGAAACCAACGCACCCTATGGACTCGCCAAAAAGATGCTCCTCGTCCAGGCCGAGGCCTACCGCCGACAGTACGGCTTCAACGCCATTTTCCTGCTCCCGGTGAATCTGTACGGCCCCGGCGACAACTTCGACCCGCGCTCTTCGCACGTCATTCCCGCCCTTATCAAAAAATGCGTGGACGCCATCGAAGAGGGGGTGGAGGAAATCGTCGTCTGGGGATCAGGCAAGGCAACCAGGGAATTTTTTTATGTCGGGGATGCCGCAGAGGCGATCCTGCTTGCCACGAAGCTTTACAACAAATCCGCTCCGGTCAATATCGGCGCCGGATTTGAGATATCGATAAGGGATCTGGTAAATCTCATTGCAGAGCTTACAGGTTTTACGGGCCGCATCGTCTGGGACGACTCCAAACCGGACGGGCAGCCCCGCCGCATGCTTGATACGAGCAGAGCCCTCAGGGAATTCGGCTTTCAGGCAAAAACCGGATTCAGGGAAGGTCTGACAAAGACCATCGCCTGGTATCGGGAAAACCGCCGCCCCTTGAACATACCGTAAAAATTTCCGGCAATGCTCGACGGCGCCTTTCCGATTGACTTTAAAAACAGGTTGTGTTAGCGGGGCTGCGTTGGATAAAGAGACAAAAAGAGCCGCTTTTCGTCTGGCGTATGCAAGCAGCATCGGCATATCGATGGTGATTTCGATCTTCGGCGCCCTTTATTTTGGAATCTGGCTCGACCGGAAATTCGGAACATCGCCCTGGTTGACCATGCTTCTTCTTCTGATGGGGGTCGCAGCCGGTTTCAGAAATATATACGTTATGATCAGGCGTTCCATAGATGACGAAAAGCCTGATGCTTCGGCAGGTAAAGATAACAGTGAAATCAAGCATAATGACACATTTTCCCAAAAGAATTGAGCTCGCCGGCTGGGCGCTGCTGACCCTGCTGATTGCGGGAAGTCTGCCGTTCAGGTCGTACCGCCTGACTCTGGGAATCGCCCTCGGCGGCATTATCAGCGTCATAAATTTTCATATGCTTTATGGAAATTTAAGAAATTTTCTTGTTTCGGACATGAACCGCATCAAAACGGCGGTCGTCCGCCGCTACTATATCCGCATGGCAATCACCGCCATCTTGCTGTTTTTGATCATCTCCCGCAATATCGCGGATGTCATCGGCCTTGTCATCGGCCTTTCGGTGATTGTTCTGGATATAACGCTGACAGCAATAATGACGATTTTTCGTAAAAACACTATTGAGGAGCTTTGAACATGGAAACATTCCTGTTTTTCGAGAACCACTGGCTTGAGGAACATCACCTTGTCATTGTCTGCTACACCTGGTTTATCATGGCCATGCTCGCCGTTCTGTCCTGGCTGGCCACACGCCGTCTGACCATTATTCCCGGAAAGCTGCAGAACTTTATGGAGGTGATAATCGAAACGATTGACGGCTTCCTGACCGACACAATGGGTCAGGAAGGGAGAAGGTTCTTTCCGCTCGTGGCAACGCTTGGCATCTACATTCTCGTTTCCAATCTCATCGGCCTGATCCCCGGTTTTGAGTCTCCGACCTCAAACGTCAACACGAATGCTTCGATGGCGCTTTCGGTGTTCGCCATAACCCATATTGTCGGGGTCAGGGTGCATGGAGTGAAATACGTAAAGCAGTTCATGGGCCCGATCTGGTGGCTGACGCCGCTGATAATGCCGATCGAGATTATCAGTCATATCGCCCGGCCGCTTTCCCTTTCCGTCCGGCTTTTCGGCAACATCAAGGGGGAGGACATCGTGCTGGCCGTCATCCTCATGCTTACCCCGCTTCTGGTGCCGCTGCCGGTTTTTGTGCTGATGATCTTCACCTCTTTCATCCAGACGATCGTCTTTATGATCCTTACAATGATGTACATAGCGGGGGCAATGGAAGAGGCCCACTGATTGATGACAGGGAATTTTCCTCTCCCCCGGGGGCAGAGGAACAGGGCAAGGGGGCGATCAGCCCCCTTTTTTTATTTCAACTGGTTTGTGCCGGGACAGGTTTTGGGGCGCGCAGATACCGAAGGGCCGTATAGGCAAGTAAAAGGGCAAAGGCCGCCCGGAGCGCCTGCTCCGGCATACGGTGCGCAAAACTGCCCCCGCCGTATGCGCCGACAAGAACCCCGGCAATGAGTCCCGGAATGATTTCCGTTCTCGTATTGCCCATTTTCCAGTGGGTCCAGGCGCCAAGGGTCGAAGCCGGAATCATTGAAAGAAGCGATATCCCCTGAGCAGCAACCTGACTGATGCCCACAAAAATGACCATCATCGGCACCATAAAAATGCCTCCCCCCACTCCCATCATCCCCGAGATGAAGCCCGTCAGCAATCCTATTATCACAAGCAGCCCCCAACGCAACCAGACAGGCGAAGACTCATCGACTATGTGAGGCAGATACGGCTTGGCAAAAAGCAGCGCCGCGACAAGCAGCAGCAGCGCCCCGTAATGCCTCTTCAACTTGTATTCCGGTAAAAAATTACAGTACTTCGCCCCGAGACGGACCGTGCAGAGCGCCAACCCGGCAAGCAGGAGCGCAAAGGGAATATTGACCGAACCATGCAGGTAATAAATGACCGAAGCCGTCATCGCAGTAAAAACAACGGCAACCAGACTGGTGCCGTGGGCTTCCTGCTGCCTGAATTTGAGAACCTCCGTCATCAGGGGAGTCATTATCACCCCTCCGCCAACCCCCACGAGGCCGCCCATAAAACCAGCGACCAGCCCCAACAGCAAACCTGCCATGCAAAATCCTCCTTAAAATCTATCGCCAATCAGCGGTTCCGCATCAACCGGGCAATCGCCGCCCCGGGATAATTTCCTTTTTTCGCGGGTCGAGCGCTACTATATAAAAGATGCTTCGTCAACTTGAATTTAAGCGGCGGTTGACCGGGCAGGCGCCATAGATCACTAATTACACTAATATTTTCCTGACATAAACATCGGGCTTTACAATCAGCGCTACTTTTGTTATTTTTCCCCTGCACAATGTCTTAATCTCGTTAGGGTCAGGAATTTTAACGACCTGCATTTGACAGGAATCGCAATTGATGGACAAATCGGTCTCAACGCCATGAGCAGGGGCATCATATTAAAAATTTCCTTACTGATCGCACTGATCGTTCTTTGCATCTTCTTTTTTATTCACTTCGATCTGTATAACTTCTTCAAAGACCGCGAGCGGATAACCGGCTTCATAAATTCGTTCGGCCCGCTTTCGGTGGTTATTTTCATTGGGCTGCAGATTCTCCAGGTCACCGTTGCCCCGATTCCCGGAGAGATCAGCGGCTTCATCGGGGGGTATCTTTACGGGCCCGTCCTGGGGACGCTTTACTCGATAATCGGCCTGTCGCTCGGCTCCCTGATCGCCTTTTTTCTGGCCCGCTGGCTGGGACAGCCTTTCGTGGAAAAGGTCGCCAGCCCCGCCACTATCCAGAAATATGACTATTTTATTGAGCACAAGGGGCTCCCGGTAATTTTCATCCTGTTTTTTATCCCCGGCTTTCCCAAAGACATCCTTTCGTACATAATCGGGTTAAGCAGGCTGAAGGCCTCGACATTTATATTGCTCTGCGCAACCGGCCGCCTTACCGGCACTATTATGCTGTCGTTAAGCGGCAGCTACGCGAGGAGCAACCATACCGGCGCGATGGCAACCGTGATTGCCATCGGGGTGGCGATTACCATCATTGGCTACTGGCAGCATGAAAGAATCCTGCTCCTGCTGAACGGAAAAAAAAAGCCATGAAACGGCAGGCAAGCATGTTGCCAGGCGGGGAACTAAAGATTCACAATCGTGGAGTAAATTTTTGAAGATTTTAATTGCAGCAGTGAAAAGGCCTGGTACTTGTGCGGCCTTGCCAATGCGGGGAGAGACATAGCCTTGGAACCGGTACTCAGCGAACTCGCCATCATTCTCATTCTGGTTATCGTCAACGGCTTTTTTGCCGCCGCGGAACTGGCGGTGCTTTCCAGCAGAAGGAGTAAAATTTCCAGCCTCGCCGCCACCGGAGACAAGAACGCCAAGCTCGTGGAGCAGGTCCAGAAGGAGCCTCACAGTTTTCTCGCCACCATTCAGATCGGCGTTACCGTCGTCGGTTCACTCGCCTCCGCGCTGGGCGGTTCGGCGGCAATCCAGTATCTGCGGCCGCTGCTTCAATCGGCGCCTGTTCCCTTTATCAGCAGCGCCGCGGAACCTCTCTCGATTGCGATTGTCGTTGTTTTAATTTCCTATCTTTTTCTGGTCTTCGGAGAATTGGCGCCCAAGACAATCGGTTTGCAGTACTCCGAAAAGATTGCCCTGAACGTCGTCCGGCCGATCCATCTAATCTCGCTTTTTGCGGCCATAATTGTCCGTTTTCTGACCTTTTCCAACCGGGCCGCCCTCCGGCTTTTCAGGATAAAACCGAAAGACGGACAGGCCTTTGTAACCCGTGAAGAGGTGCAGCAGGTGCTGTCCGAAGGGAGCGAAACCGGCGCCCTTACTGAGACGGAGCATACATACATAGAAAAAGTCTTTGAATTTTCCCACACGACGGTACGCGAGGTCATGGTGCCGAGAACGCGCATCGTCGCCATCGACCGGGAACTTCCCGGCACGGAGATTCTGCGCGTTGTCCACGAAAACATGTACTCCCGCTACCCCGTTTTCAAAGACAACATGGACCATGTAATCGGGTTCGTCCACACGAAAGACATCCTTATCGGCAACCTATGCTCGGGGAAGGAAATCGACCTTGCAAAAATAATGCGCACCCCGCTTTTTGTCCCGGAAGGGAAAAAGGTGAGCAGCCTGCTGCGGGAGATGCAGAAAAAACGCATCCAGATGGCGCTGGTGGTCGATGAATACGGAATCATGAGCGGCCTGGTGACAACAGAGGATCTGCTCGAGGAGCTCGTAGGGGAAATAGAGGACGAACACGACATCGGCGAGACGAGGCGCGTCCAGAAACTCCCCGACGGCAGCATGATGGTGGATGCGCTGCTGCCCGTCAATGAGATGGAGGAGCATCTCGGCATCGCCGTTGAAGAGGGGCTGCCTTTTGACACGCTGGCCGGGCTGATCCTGGATCGCTTCGGCAGATTCCCCCAGAAAGGGGAGAAGATCGAATGGCGGGATTATATTCTGACTTGCGAAGAGGTTACCGAAACGGCCATCCTGAAGGTCAGAATCGCCCGCCGCGAGGAGTCCGAAGAAGTCGCCGAACCTCTGCCGCCGGGCAACCCCAGCCTTCCTGACTGATTATCGACCCCGCAGGCGCGGGTCAAGCCAAGTCAAGGCACACGCCAGCCAGATCGGCTGCTTATCGACCCCGCAGGCGCGGGTCAAGCTCGTCGCGAATCCCCTCACCGAGAAGATTGTACCCCAGAACGGTGATCAGGATCGCCAGACCCGGGAACAGCGAAAGCCACCAGGCGATGTCGATATTGTCCTTCCCCGCGGTCAGGATGTTTCCCCAGCTCGGGGTCGGCGGCTGCACCCCGATTCCCAGAAAGCTCAACGCCGACTCGGTGAGAATTGCCCCCGCTATTCCCAAAGTTGCCGTCACGATCACCGAGGCCATCGCGTTCGGCAGGATGTGCAGAAAAATTATCCGCAGATCGCCCGCGCCGATAACCCGGGCTGCCTGGACAAAATCCCGTTCTTTGAGCGAAATGAAATCCGCCCGGACGAGCCTCGCAACCCCCATCCAGCCGGTCAGGCCGATCACGATCATGATGTTCCAGATCGATGGCTCCAGAAAGGCGATGACGGCAAGAATCAGAAAAAACGTAGGAAAACAGAGCATGATATCGACAAACCGCATGAAGACGGCATCCACCCAGCGGCCATAGTATCCGGCAAGCGCCCCGAGAACAGTGCCGATGAGGATGGCGATCCCCGTCGCCACAAAGCCGACCTTCAGAGAGATTCCCGCCCCATGGATCATCCGGGAAAAAACGTCCCTTCCAAGTTGATCGGTGCCAAAGGGGTGGCCGGCTGAAGGCGGCGCCAGCACATTTTTCAGATCGATCACATTCGGATCAAACGGAGAAATCCACGGGGCAAGCAGGGAGACGACAAACAAAGATACAACAACGAGCCCCCCCGCCACGGCCATCCGGTTTTTACGGAATCTCTTCCAGAAATCATTGCCCATCAGCCCGCCTCACGATACCCGGATTCTGGGGTCGGCAAGCGCGTAAGAGACGTCGGCAAGCAGGTTCCCCAGAAGCGTAAGCGCCGCGCCGATGAAAAGTATCCCCATCACTACCGGGTAGTCCCGTGCCATAACCGCCATATAAAAAAGCTGCCCCATTCCGGGGATTGCAAAGACCGTCTCAAAAATGACGCTGCCCCCGATCAGCCCCGGCACGGAGAGGCCGAGAATCGTAATCACCGGCAGCAGCGCATTTCGGAGGGCATGCCGGTAGATGACATTGTTTTCCGAAAGCCCCTTCGCCCTCGCCGTCAGAATATAGTCCTGCCGGATCACCTCGAGCATATTCGCCCGCATGTAGCGTGAAAGACCGGCCAGCCCCCCGAAAGCGGACAGCAAAACCGGCATAATCAGATGTTTGACAAAATCCCAGAACGCCATCCCCGGTGGAAAATACTCGTAGTTCAGCGAACGTATTCCGGAAATCGGCAGCCAGCCGAGTTGGATGCCGAACAGGATCATCAACAGCAGCGCCAGCCAGAAGGTGGGCACGGCAAAGCCTGTAAAGACAAATACGCCCGCAATTCTGTCAAAAAGTGAATCTTTATGCACCGCGGAAAGAACTCCGAGCGGAATCGCCACAACCATGATCAGCGACAGCGAAAGCACGTTGAGAAGAATCGTAATCGGCAGTCGTTCTTTTATCTTGTCGGCTACCGGCCGGCGATCCGTCGAAAAAGAGGTGCCCAGATCGAAGACGGCAATCTTTTTCAGCCACAAAAAATATTGAACCGGCAGCGGTTTATCGAGATCATACAGCGCCTTCAGCCGCTGCTTCATCTCGACCGAGGCGCGCGGGTTCATCTGCGTCTGCAAATCGGTAGGCGACCCGGGCGCCAGATGCATCACGGCAAAACAGACAATGGTGATCCCCAGCAAAAGCGGGATCATGAAGATCAGTCGTTTGGCAATATAGCGCAGCATTGTTTCCTGATTTCCCGTTGCTGTTATCCGAGAACCCCGAAGCGCGGAAATTTTCCTATTGGCATCCCCCTCAAGCCGCCTTGCAGCGTCCCTTTACCACAGCGCGCCTGTTTTAACAAACGGGGAGGCGTTCTCATCTTTGAATTCCACGCCCTGGTTTAGTCCCGCCGCCTGCCAGAGAAGATCGAGTCCGGAGCCGGCTGCCGATTTGCCCTGTATGCCTTGGCGAGCAGGGAGACCGGGGTGACAGCCTTTCTCTGCGTCCCCTGGAAGATCTGGAGGGCGCAGGCGCCGCAGCCGGTTACGAGCTGCTCGGCATCGGAAGCCTTTATTTCGTTGAACAACCTTTCGCCGATCGCCAGTGAAAGGTCGTAGTTCTTTTTCTTCAGACCAAAGGTGCCCGAGATGCCGCAGCACTCGTCCGAGTATGTCTGAATAGTGACCCCGGGGATCAACTTGAGCAGTTCCACCGGCTCGTTGACAATGCCGAGCGCGCGGAGATGGCAGGGATTATGGTAGCCGAGCCTGACATCCAGACTGCCGAAATCCAGATTAAGTTCATCCCTTTGCCGGAGCTTCATCAGGAAGTCGTGAATGTCGTAGCAGTTTTTTGCCACCCTGGCCGCCTCTTCCGAAGGGAAAATTTTCGGATATTCCATCTTGACTGCGAGGGCGCAGCTTGACTCGCTGAAAACAATGGGGATATTTTTGTCTGTAAATTCCAGCAGTTTACTTATATTGAATTTGACATCATCTTCAACCGCGCCGATCGCCCCTGAGCTCAGGCGGGCAATGCCGCAGCAGCGGAAATCAGGGAGAAGAACCTCAAAACCGTTTTTCTCGAGAATTTCCACTGTGGCCAGACCGTCATCTTCGGGCTCATTAAAATTGGTATAGCAGCCCATAAAAAAGACGACCTTCCGGGCGCTGGTCTTGTGCGGACGTCCTTCCATCATCTTTCGCATGGTGCGATTCGGAAATTTCGGCAGAATCCGGCGGGAATCGAGACCAACTGCCATTTCCATCCCCTTGCGGAACGGCTTCAGCGAGTTGGCCAGATTGACGAGCGGCGCCAACCTGCTCGATGTCTCGCAGAGCTGGCGGGTACTGGCCAGTACCCGCTGACCGAAGGGCTCCCCTTCTTTCTCCACTACATAAGCCCGGCCCATGACCGACAGCCAGGGTATGTCGGCGCCGGACGGGCACTCCGTGAGGCATCTTTTGCAGTTCACACAGGAATCAAGGACCTCCCTGAATTTCGGAGAATCCAGAATACCCCGGTCAAGCGTTCCGTCCAGATAGCCGCGTATCAGCGTCGCCTTTGCCCTTCCCAAAACCCATTCCTCAAGAACCTTCATTGCCACAGGGCAATAAGAGCGGCACTTTCCACATCCCGAGCAAACCCCGCTGGCTTCCTGCACCTCATCCCTGGTCAGAATCGCCGACAGGGAGGACTTCTCGTCTTTTTTCCTGAATTTGAGGAACCGGGCAAGAGGGTTTTCATCCCCCCCCACGATGGAGCCGGGGTTGAAAATGTTGTCGGGATCGAAAAGTTTTTTTATTTCGATGAACGCGGCGTAAAGCCTGGGATACTGCCGCCGGGTATAAAAAGTCCGCAGTCGGCCATCCCCGTGTTCGCCGCTGATCGTTCCCTGCAGCGAGAAGATAAGCTCGTAGGTCTCCCCGGCAATGGACAGCATCTTCTGCACCTCTTCCTCCTGACGCAGGTCAAGAAAGACCATCAGGTGCATGTTGCCGTCGCCGGCATGCCCGTAGATGCCTGCATCAACGCCATATTTGCTGAAGATTTCCCGCAATCCCTTTATATACTGCGGAAGGCGGGTAGGATGAACGGCGCCGTCCTCGACAAAGGCCACGGGCTTCCTGGCGCCTTTCGTCTTATTGAGGATCGGGCCGGAAATGGCGCGAACCTTTCCCAGCATGGCCATGTCCTTCTGGTCTTTGGCCACCCTTATTTCCATCGCCAGATTTTCGCCTTTCATGGCCTGCTCGACCTGGGAGAACCTGTCGCGAAGCTCGCTCTCATCTTTTCCCTCGAACTCGATGAAAAGCATCGCCTCGACGCCCTCCGGCAGATACGGCCGCAATTCCGCTTTCTGCTGCCGGGCCAGATCGAGTATCCGCCGTTCGATGATCTCCAGCATCGTGGGCCCCAGATCGCGGATTTTCTGGACAGCCCGGCCGACCTTCTCCAGTGAATCGAAATATACCAGACCGCCGAGTGTCTTGCCGGGAAGCGGGGAAAGCCTGATCCTGGCCTCGGTTATGATCCCGAGCGTTCCTTCGGAACCCACGAGCAGGGAGGTCAGATCCAGAAACCCATCCTGCTGAATTCTCCAGAGGTCGTAACCGGAGGAATTCTTTATCGTAAAGGGTTTTTCGTCTTCAAGAGGCTTTGCGTAACGGGTAAGCACATCGGCAATCCCCTGGTAAAGAGTTCCTGCCTTTCCGGAAACATTTTCCGCTGCAACAGGCCCGGTCGCAATTATTTCGCCATTCGCAAGGACAATTTCCAGTGAAAGCACGGTATCGCGGGCGGCTCCGTATTTTATGGCATGCGGGCCGCTGGAATTGTTCGAAATCATGCCGCCGATAGTGCAGTGCTCCTTGGTAGAGGGATCAATCGGATAAAAAAGCTTTCGGGGCTTAAGCAGCTTGTTCAGGGCGCCCGGCGTTACGCCCGGCTGGACGCGGACCCATTTTTCCTGAGCGTTCTCTTCCAGCACATTATTCATGAAGCGGGAAAAATCAAGGATGATTCCCTCGCCCAGTTCGTTGCCGACGCGGCTGGTTCCCCCTCCCCGGGCGATCAATGGAATCCTGTTGCGGGCCGCATGCCGAACTACCTGGATTACATCATCCCTGTCCCGGGGTTGCACGATCCCCAGGGGCTTCACCTGAAACAGGCAGGCCGCGCTGCTGTAAACAGTCCGGCTGAGATCATCGTAAAGCACTTCGCCCTTGATCGCTTTTTTAAGCTCTGCAAACATTTTTTCCAGGTCAAGGGAACTGTCTCTTTTGCTCATGCTGTATATCCTCCCCGATAGCTATAATGGAAATGATTATAGACTTTGAATTTCCCTATTGCAAAATAAAAAATAAGTGCTACACGACCTCCCGTGTTTTTATAGCGATTTTTCCTCATGGTTTTTTGCCTCGCCAAACATCCCATAGAGAGAAACAGTGCTTCGCAATTGATATTTTTCTTGAATTATTGAGTAGTGCCGAACATTTAAGGCAAAGAGGAACATGAAATATTTCCAATCCATAAGAACGCAGCTATTATTGGCCATTACCCTGACCCTTTTTATATTTCTCCTGATATCCATGGGCGGCGCGTATTTTTTTCAAAAGACTGCGCTCACCAAAGAGTCGATAACGAAAATAACGGAGATTGACAAGGTTCTCAGAGCCGGGTTGAAGGGGCAGATGTTTGCGCACAACACTGAATTGACGCAGACACTGGTCGATGAAATCAATACTTTTAAAAATGTCGCCGATATCTTTATCATCAACAACGAGGGCATTGTCAAATTTTCTCAAGATCATTCGCAACTGGGCAAAAAATTCTTCAAGGAGCAGGGCGAATGCCGACAGTGCCATCATGACGCGGCAGCCCCCAAAAACCTGACGCTGAAAATCAAAAATTCCCACGGCGTCTCCGTCCTGAGAAACGTCACCCATATCTACAATGAAACTGCCTGTTTTTCCTGCCATCCTGCCGATCAGAGGATTCTCGGCCTGATGTTTATCGATTATTCCACAACCGATACGGACGCCCTCATTTCAGCAACGCTTTTGAGAGTCTTTCTTACTGCCGTGGCTGCCTTCATCATCCTCTCCCTTGTCGTATTTTATATTGCCAACCTTCTCATCTACAATCCGATAACGCTGCTTATCGACGGGACAAGAGAAATTATCAAGGGAAATTACAAGAAACAGATCAATTATCAGGGGAACAGGGAATTCGCCGCTCTCGCCAACTCCTTCAATGACATGTCCAAAGGCATAGTCCGTCACATAAACGCCATAAAGAACAATAACTTTGAGCTATCCGTCCTCTACGCAATCGTTAAAAGGATAAGCGAAACAATCTATCTGGAAGAATTGAAAATCATCATCATCGAGCTGCTGCTTGACGTGCTGGACTGCGACCGCTGCATCGTCATAACTCCGACAAAAGAAACAAAAAGCTTTGAAATGATTGCAAAAGACAAAGAGGCTCCACCCGTCAAATCAATACTTGAATATCCGGTTCCTGAACCGGCTGAATTAATAGTCACGGAAAAGCGGATACTGGATCCTTTCAAACGCTGGGTTTCCAAAGAGTTAACCATGCCGGAACTTTCCGGAGATGTTGTTTCCGCCAATATTCCCCTCGCTATCCATGATTTACAGTTGGGACTTATCATTGCCGTAAGAAATGCGAACGCTCCTTTTGACGATGAAGGGTTCCGGCTGCTCAGTGTCGTCAGGGAACACCTGGCCGTTGCCTTTGAAAATGCCCGTCTCTATACGATGGCCATCACCGATGAGCTAACCGGTCTTTTCACAATACGCCACTTCAAGGCACAGATGGAAATTCAGCGGTCAAGATTCATCAGATACGGGCAGAAGTACTCTCTGCTGATGATGGATATCGACAAGTTCAAGATGGTCAACGACACCCACGGACATCCGGCGGGTAACGCGCTGCTGAAGGAAGTAGCCGCCGCGATCAGGGAGTGCCTGAGGGATGTAGACATCCCCTGCCGATATGGCGGTGAAGAATTTGCCGTGCTCCTTCCTGAAACAAATGAGGCAGGCGCGCTGAGCGTCGCGGAAAGAATCAGGGAAAATATCGAAAGGAAGGCGACTGATCCGGGCAATGGCGCACAGATTAAAGTTACGATAAGCATCGGCGCCGCTTCCTGTCCCGGGAGCGGCAGTGAAGTGAGAGACATCCTTCTTGCCGCAGACGAGGCGCTGTATAAAGCCAAAGAGACGGGCAGAAACAAGGTGATACTTGGATAAACCGCCCGCCGGCACTGTCCGCTCCTGAAGAGACGCAGCCGGGAGGGCAATGATTCGCGATCAGGATGTTCATTGACATAAATCCCGCATTCTGCTACAAAAACCCCATGAGATAAAAAACCCAACGGAAATCTGTCGACCCCGGGAAAAGGGAACTCCTGTTCAGAAAACGCAGGCAAATGTTTATTATTGGGAGGAAGCTTGTCAGAAAAGCGGAAAAGTGATTCACAGGAAAGGTTATTGCTCTTCATTAACGCACTCTTGGAGAAAAAAGCATTAAGCCCGGTCGTGCTCAATGTAAAAGAAATATCAGCTTTTGCAGATTGGTTTATTATCTGCAGCGGGGCATCCGACCGGCAGGTCAGGGCAATCGCCTCGGCCATCCAGGAAAATGTAAAAAAAATCGGACTCCTTCCGCTGGGCGTTGAAGGCGAGCCGGAGGGAAAATGGATACTTCTCGATTACGATGACGTCATCGTGCATGTCTTTATCGAATCGATTCGCACCTTTTACGATCTGGAGCGACTATGGTCGGAAGCTCCCCGAATGGCGATACCGGAGAACGCAACTTCCCTGAGTTCGCTGCCGAAAGAAATATAGCCAAAGCAGAAGGGCCAGGGCGTTGAATATCCTTGCCGGGATTGCGGACATTATTTTCCCGCCTTGCTGCGTCGTCTGCGGCGAGCTTCTGCAGCGTCATTCGTCACTTTCTCTATGCGAAAGCTGCCTGCAGGGAATCCGGTTTATTTCCTCGCCGCTTTGTCCCTGCTGCGGGGTTCCCTTTTCAGGTGAAGAGGGCGATGACCACCTCTGCGGCCAGTGCCTGATGGAGGAAAAACCATACGCGCTTGCCCGTTCCGTCGGAAGATATGAAGGCACAATCCTCACCGCCATCCACAAGTTCAAGTACCATGGCAAAACCGGAATCGGCAAGGCGCTGGGGGGCATCATGGCCGATTTCGCCTCCGGGATATGGGAAATGGGAACGTTCGACCTGATCATCCCGGTTCCCCTGCACATCAAAAGACTGCGGGAAAGAGGATTCAACCAGGCGGTAATCCTGGCGCGTGAATTATCGAAGCGTTTCCATCTCCCGCTTGATTTTTCATCATTGAAAAGGACACGGTTCACGCCGCCGCAGGTCGGCATGGGCAGAAAGGAACGTTCGGCAAATGTCAAAGGCGCGTTTTCAATAACAAACCCCCGGAACATAACCGGCAAGAAGATCCTGTTGATTGACGATGTTTACACAACGGGAAGCACGCTTGTCGAATGCTCCCGTGTTCTGCTTGACGCCAATGCCGAAGCGGTGGCAATTTTGACGGCGGCCCGGGCAACCGGAGAACATCCTGCGGAGAAAGAGAAAATATGAAAAATATCCTGTCCATGGAAGAGTTGAAGGAGGCGGTGGAGCGCCTGCGGGAAAAAGGCCAAAAGATCGTATTCACGAACGGATGCTTCGACATACTCCATGCCGGGCACGTCCGGTATCTCAAGCAGGCGAGGGCAGCCGGGGATATTCTTGTTCTGGGACTCAACAGCGACTCCTCCGTACGCAAAATCAAGGGAGAAAAGCGACCGATCGTGTCTCAGGAAGAAAGGGCGGAGGTTGTCGCCTCCCTCAGGTCGGTCGATTACGTAACGATCTTCGAAGAAACGACGCCCCTCAATCTGATAGAGTTTCTGAAGCCTGATGTTCTCGTCAAAGGCGCCGACTGGCGCGAGGAAGACATTGCGGGCAGGAATTCGGTTTTGTCATGGGGAGGACGGATTGAGCTGATCCCTGTTGTTGAAGGGGCCTCCACGACAAACATTATAGAAAAGATATGCCTGGCGTACGGGCGGAAATAGCGGCCTGCATTTTTTTCTTTACAAACCATCGACAATCGTGTAGCATTTCCCCCCTCATGGTTGGACTGATAAAATGCAGGAAGGAGTAAGGCCCTGAAAAACACGTTATCCCTTGAAAAATATGAGTTCTTTCGCCAATTTTTGACAGGCAAGATCAATGAACTCCTGTCCGAAGCGGGGAAAACCGTGTCGGAGATGACAAACGGGTTGCGGGAAAACTACCCCGATCCGAACGATCGTGCCTCACTGGAGTCGGATCGTAATTTTGAGCTTCGCATTCGTGACCGGGAAAGAAAACTGATCATAAAAATGCAAGAGGCGATCAAGAGAATCGACGACGGCACATTTGGATTATGCGAACTTTGCGGCGGCCCGATCTCGGAAAAAAGACTGATGGCGAGGCCTGTCACCACCCTGTGCATCAACTGCAAAACGAAACAGGAAAAAGTTGAAAAACTCGAAAGAGATTAAAATCTCATAAATGTTTTTATTGAGGATAACAAATAGCATTGAAAGTATTCCAGTTTCCAATCTGCAATTTTAGTTGACGGGAACAGCCGGATGTTCGTCAGGGTTGTCATACCCATTCCTTCCACAAAAACATTTATCTATACCGTTCCCGCAGGGTCAGCTCAGCTTGCCGCCATCGGCAAAAGGGTGGTCGCGCCCTTCGGGACGAAACGCCTTACCGGATGGATTATAGAACTTCCGGCGGAGACGCCCGATGTAAAAAATATTAAAGAAATTATAAACATGCCAGATGATGATCCCCTCTTTTCCGAAGAGGATCTGGCCTTTTTTGAATGGATCTCCAGCTATTATCTTCATCCCCTGGGGATGGTCCTGGCGGAGGCGCTTCCCGGCGGAATCAACACAATCAGCCAAAACCGGATTCGCCTTGTCCCCGACGCCGTAAAAGGCGAAAAACCTCCTTCCAGAACTCAGGAAATCCTGCTGGAATTGCTCGCCTCCACTCCCAACGGGATGTCGCTGTCCAGTCTTTGCCGAAAAACCGGGACAAAAGACCTCCGCCGGGAAATACGGGACCTTGCAGAGAGGGGACTCATCACATCCGACGAGGTTGCCGGCCGCCCGGCCATCCTCCCGAAACAGGAAAAATGGATCGGAATCACACGCCCCACTCCGTCGAACCTGAAGCTGACGGAAAAGCAGGCCGCCCTCCTGACGCGGCTGGCGGAAAAGGCGGAAATGCCGGTCTCCGCTCTTGAAGAGCGGATGCGCAACCCTTCCTTTCTCGGCGTTCTGGCAGCCAAAGGACTGATCCGTCTTTATGAAAAAGAGATTTTCCGGGAATATCTTCATACGGAAGAACTTTCTGAGGACAAAGGCCAAATTGTCCTCAACAGCGACCAGTCCGCAGCGCTTGCCGAGATAAGAAGGGGACTCGACACTCGACAATTTTCTCCGTATTTGCTG
The DNA here is from genome assembly GCA_964552725.1 of uncultured Syntrophus sp. Lineage (GTDB taxonomy): Bacteria > Desulfobacterota > Syntrophia > Syntrophales > UBA5619 > DYTH01. The sequence continues at coordinate 18,338 of CAZKHU010000004.1, read as the reverse complement.
CACGGGGTTACGGGAAGCGGAAAAACGGAAATTTATCTGCGCGCCATGGAAGAAGTTCTGGCAAGCGGCGGGAGCGCACTCTACCTTGTCCCGGAAATTGCCCTGACCGCCCAGCTTATCCGCCGCGTCAAAGGCCGCTTCCCGGGAGAAAAGATCGCCGTCCTTCACAGCGGCATTCCCAACAATACCCGCTACGATCAATGGCGGAAGATAAAAAGCGGGGAAATACGGCTGATCGTCGGCGCGCGTTCGGCAATTTTCGCCCCGGCCAGAAACCTGCGCCTGATTGTCGTTGACGAGGAACACGACCCTTCCTACAAGCAGGATGACCGCCTTCATTATAACGGCCGCGACCTCGCCCTGTACCGCGGGAAAAAAACCGGGGCCGTTGTGCTCCTTGGATCAGCAACACCCGGAATACAAACATATTTTTACGCGCAGGCCGGCATTTACCAGTATTTATCGCTACCAGCACGGGTAAACTCGCGTCCCCTCCCCCGGGTAGAAATCGTTGATATGAGAAACGAACGCGATAGCGGCGGGCGAATGCCGATATTTTCCCGCCGTCTTATTCTGGCACTGGGAGAGACGATCTCCGCCCGGAAGCAGGCCCTCATTTTTCTCAACAGGAGGGGCTTTCACACCTACGTCTTCTGCCCGGCCTGCGGCCATGTTTTTAACTGCCCGGCCTGCGATCTCGCCTTAACCTATCATGCATCCCAGAATGTTCTCAAATGCCATCACTGTGATTTTACGTCAAAGACTCCAAAAACTTGCCCCGCTTGCGGTTCAGAGCGTATCCGCAGCCAGGGCGCCGGGACCGAACGGGTGGAGGAAGAGGCTAAAAGACTCTTCCCGGCAGCCGTTATTGCCCGGATAGACAGCGATACATCCTCCCGCAGGGGCGCGTCCGAAAAAACCCTCGCCGCCTTTGCCAAAGGGGAAATCGATATCCTTGTCGGAACTCAGATAATCACCAAGGGGCACGACTTTCCCGGAATAACTCTGGTCGGGGTTGTTGCCGCTGATTCATCCCTGAATGTCCCGGATTTCCGGGCCGCGGAGCGGACCTTCCAGATTCTTTCCCAGGTCGCCGGCAGAGGCGGACGGGGCGATCAGCCGGGGATAGTCGTCGTCCAGACCTTCTCCCCCTATCATCACTCCATTCTCCGGGCGCAGCAGCATGATTACCCCGGGTTTTACAATAACGAACTGCCGACTCGCAGGGAACTTAACTATCCGCCCTATTCCCGTCTGATCGGCGTCCATTTTTCGAGTCTAAACGAAGAAAAAGGGAGAAAAACCGTTGCCCGGATCGGCGCAGAGGCCCGAAAGCTGGCGCTGAGCTTCGCCGGCGGCAAGGCGGACATTATCGGCCCGGCGGAATCTCCGCTGCACCGGCTCAGGGGAAGGTACCGCTGGCAGATGCTCATGCGGGGCAAGGATGGAAGCGCCCTTCGCCTGCTTGCCCGAAAACTCCTTGAAGAGACAAAGGGCGAAGGAATGGAAATCCGGCTGGATGTAGATCCTGTCCATTTTATGTAGGAGAGCATTTTCATGGAAAAAGCAGGGATAATTTTCATGGGCACGTCAACCTTCGCGGTTCCGGCGCTGAGAGAACTGTTTCAGGCAGGATGGCCGATTATCGCCGTCGTCACGCCCCCCGACCGGCCGCAGGGAAGGGGCAGGGTAACCGCCCCTCCCCCCCTGAAAATAGCCGCCGGAGAGCTGGGGCTTCCCGTGATCCAAACAGAAAGCGTCAAGGATAAGGGCTTTCTCGAAACATTTAAAAACCTTGCCCCGGAAATGGCGATCGTCGCCGCGTTTGGGCAAATCCTTCCGAAACCGATACTTTACGACACGCCCCGGGGGTGCATAAATATCCACCCCTCGCTCCTCCCGAAATACAGGGGGGCAGCGCCGATCAACTGGACCATCATCAATGGAGAAAAAACAACCGGCGTCACCATCATGAAGATGGATGCCGGGATAGACTCCGGCGATATACTCCTGCAAGAGGAAACCCCCGTCGGCGAGAATGAAAACTTTGGCGCGCTGCACAGCCGCCTGGCGGAAATGGGGGCAAAATTACTATTGAAAACAATCTCTCTGTCGCTTACGGGAAATCTTCATCCGCAACGACAGGATCACAGCCTGGCCACATTTGCCCCCCCGCTTGACCGCGATACCGGCATGATCAACTGGGACGATGACTGCGGGAAAATCGCGAGGCTTATCCGCGGGCTCTCCCCTGCCCCCTGCGCCTACACCTTTCTTCATCAGAAAAAACTCAAGGTTTTCTTTGCCGAGGCAAAGGCAATCCCAACCTCAGAGGCGCCGGGAGTAATAATCGGGAAAAAAAACGACGCCCTCTGCATCGCCTGCGGAAACGGTTGCGTTTATCTCGGCGATGTGCAGCTGGAAGGAAAAAAAAGAATGAATATCGGTGACTTCCTCAGAGGGACGTCCGTTTCCGCAGGCGAGAAGATCGGCCGGATATGACGGAAGAAATCAAAAAAAATCTGTCGGCGCGCGGCATTGCCGTGGAAATCCTCAACCGCATAGAGTTGAACGGCGCTTATGCGGAACCGCTCCTCGACTCTTGTCTTGCCGGAAACAGCATCATGAACAGGCAGGACAGGGGACTTGTAACCGAACTGGTCTATGGAGTCCTGAGAAACAGAAACAAGCTCGACTGGGCAATAACCGGAGTCTACACGGGTAATTACGCTTCAATGGAAGCGCCGCTCCGCAACATCCTCCGGACGGGGGCGTATCAGCTCCTCGCTACCGACCGGATTCCCGCCTTTGCGGCGGTCAATGAGGCCGTCGAGCTTGCGGGAAATATCCGGGGCAAAGCGGCCGGTCTTGTAAACGCCGTCCTGCGCAACATCAATAGAAGAAAGGAAGACATCGCCTGGCCCGATCTCGCCGGAGATACGACAAATGCGATCAGCGTCCTGTATTCGCACCCGTCCTGGCTGGTGGAACGCTGGCAGGATCTGTACGGGGTAGAGGAGACCATTGCCATCTGCCGGGCGAACAACGAGCTCCCGCCTTTGACGGTCCGGACAAACACCCTGAAGATATCGCGGGAAATGATGATCTTAACGCTGAAAAATGAGGGCGTTGCCGTCCGGCCTGCGCAGTTTTCCCCGGAAGGGATTATAATATCCGATAATTTCGCCGGACTCCGCCGTACGGAGGCCTTTCGTCAGGGATTGCTCCGAGTGCAGGATGAGGCATCCCAGCTTATCTCCCATCTCCTCGCCCCTCAACCAGGCGAGCGGGCGCTTGATTTCTGCGCCGGCGCCGGAGGGAAAACCCTTCACGTCGCGGCGCTTATGCAGAACAGCGGGGAAATAACCGCGGTCGATAAAAATCGCGCCAAACTTGACCAGCTTATGGCGGAAGCAAAACGGCTCGGCGTAACGATTGTCCGGAGCGTTCAGGGAGATGGCGCCAAAAGGAATGCGGCCATAGGCAAAATTTTCGACAGGGTTCTGGTTGACGCCCCCTGCTCCGGACTTGGGACGTTGCGCAGAAACCCGGAGATTCGCTGGCGGCTTGCCCTAAACGATATCTCGGCATTACAGCAAAAACAGGCGGATTTACTGAGAAATGCCGCCGAATGCGTCAGGCCCGGAGGCCACCTCGCTTACTGCGTCTGCACCACAACCCCCGAAGAAACGACGGAGATTGTCGCGAACTTTCTCAAATCAGATAATCGCTTTAAGCTTAACCCTGCCCCCGCCCTCCCGCCCGAACTGACAACGAC
>CAZKHU010000004.1:0-14550 GCA_964552725.1 uncultured Syntrophus sp. | reverse complement strand
TTCCTGCGCACATTTCCGCACCGCCACTCTCTGGACGGCTTTTTCGGAGCAGTTTTCATTAGAAATACATGAACAAGTTAAAGTTTTTAATCGTCACGTCTCCGGCATCCGCGGTTTGCTTGCGCTCGGCAAAAACATTGACTTGCTTCGGCAAGAATGGTAGTTTCCTCCACCTTACAGATATTCCAGCAGGGGGGATGATTAAAAATGTTTATTGAACAAAAGGAAGTTGGAAATATCGGAGTTTTTTCCTACCTTGTGGGAGATGAAGCCTCCGGGGAAGCTCTGGTAATAGACCCGGCTGCCGATACGGATGGAATAATAGGCCTGGCAAAGAAACGCAACGTCCGGATCAGCGCGATTGTCAATACGCACGGACATGTGGATCATATCGGCGGCAACGCGGAGATGAAAAGGAAGACCGGGGCAAGGATCATCATCCACGAGGGCGATGCGGATATGCTGATTAACACCCCGGCCGAGCTGTTGCGAATGTTTGACGCCCAACCATCGCCTCCGGCTGACCGGACTGTTTCTGACGGCGATGTCATCAGCGCCGGGGAGATAAAACTCCATGTTCTCCATACCCCCGGCCATTCTCCCGGGAGCATGGTTCTCTTTGTCGATGGCTACGCATTTACCGGTGATACCCTTTTTGTTGAGGCGGTGGGCCGCACCGACCTTCCCGGCGGTTCCTGGGAAACGATGTTTGCCTCAATTAAAAAGAAGCTGCTTACGCTTCCGGATGAAACGGTGGTGTTTCCCGGTCATAATTACGGGAGATCCGTCAGTTCGACAATTGGTCATGAAAAAAAATATAACCCCTTTTTGAACAATTTATAGAAGGAGCTGATCAATGAACGAACGAGGAATAATGAAAACGGATTTTCCGGGGCTGACGTTCGCAGGCGCGGGAAAGGTGCGCGACATATACGACCTGAATACGCAGCTTTTGATTGTAACGACCGACCGCATCTCCGCCTTTGACCATATTATGCCGAACCCCGTCCCCGGCAAGGGGGAGGTGCTGACAAAAATGTCCGCGTTCTGGTTCAAAAAAACCGAGGATATCGTCGCCAATCATTTAATTTCGACGAATCCCGGGGAGTACCCGGAGGAATGCTTTCCCTATAGGGACATCCTGCAAGGCCGGAGCATGCTGGTGAAAAAGGCAAAGCCCCTGCCGGTCGAATGCGTTGTCCGCGGCTATTTGAGCGGCTCCGGATGGAAGGATTACAGCAATGGACAAGCCGTTTCCGGAATAATGCTGCCCGCAGGCCTCAAAGAATCATCCCGGCTGCCGGAGACCATCTTCACCCCCTCGACAAAGGCGCCGGACGGGGAACACGACATGCCGATCGATCGTGCCGGAATGGAAAATCTGATCGGAGCGGAACTGGCGGCAAAAATCATCAGGACAAGCATTGCCATCTATGAAAGGGCCGTCTCCATTGCCGACAATGTGGGGATTATAATTGCCGACACAAAAATGGAATTCGGAATCATCGCTGGTGAGCTTATCCTGATTGACGAACTGCTTACCCCTGATTCTTCCAGGTTCTGGCCCAAGGATGATTACGAGGCGGGACGTCCCCAGAAGAGCTTCGACAAACAGTTTCTGCGTGATTATTTGCTGTCGATAGGCTGGGAGCAGAAACCGCCTGCCCCTGAACTGCCCGCCGCTATCATTGCAAAAACGTCGGAAAAATATCAAGAGGCGCTAAACAGACTGGTAAAGTAGCTTGCCCCGGGTTGACATGCGCGGGGGAAATGTCTATTTTAAAAAGTGTAAAAAATAAAAGGGTAGAGGAAATATCTGTCAAGAATGGCTGCTAAACGTTGTTATTACGAGATTCTCGGCGTTGATAGAAACGCCGATGCGGATCAGATCAAAAAAAGCTACCGCAAAATTGCCATGCAGTGCCACCCGGATCGCAATCCGGGGAACAAGGAGGCCGAGGATTTGTTCAAGGAAGCGGCCGAGGCTTACGAGGTATTGAGCGACCAGGAGAAACGGGAGATATACAACCGTTACGGACATGAAGGTCTGAGCGGCGCCGGATATCATGGATTTTCAGGATTCGAGGATATCTTTTCCAGTTTCGGAGATGTGTTCGGGGATGTCTTCGGGTTCAATACCGGACGCTCCCGGTCGCGCACTGCGGCAAGGGTGGGCGCCGATCTGCGGTATGACTTGCAGATATCGTTCATGGATGCCGCGCTCGGAACAAGCACCGAGATAGAACTTGACAAATATACAGCCTGTCCCGGCTGCCAGGGGTCTGGCTGCGCCCCGGGAACATCGCCACAGGCATGCAGCCGCTGCAACGGACGGGGGCAGGTAACGCAGTCGAGCGGTTTTTTCAGCATCAGCACCACCTGCCCTCAATGCAATGGCCGCGGCACCGTCATCGCCTCCCCTTGTAAACAGTGTTATGGGAAGGGTCGGGTAATCACAACCAAGACCGTTCAGTTGAAGATACCGGCAGGGGTGGAGACCGGCTCCCGGCTCCGTCTGCGCGGCGAGGGAGGAGAGGGGGAATACGGAGGTCCCTGCGGTGATTTATACGTGTTCATTGAGGTTAAACCCCACGAACTCTTTGAACGGAAAGAAGACGACATCTATTGCCATATCCCCATAACCTTTGCCGAAGCGGTTCTCGGAGGAAGCATCGAAGTGCCGACCCTGACAGGAAAAGAAAAAATCAAAATACCGAAAGGGACGCCTAATGGAAAGGTATTCCGCCTCAAAGGCAAGGGCATTCCGCATTTACGCAATTATGGCCGCGGTGATCAACTCATAGAAACGGTAATCAGCGTTCCTGAAAGCATAACAAAAAGGCAGGAAGAGCTTCTGCTTGAATTCGAGCGCCTTGGCGGCAAAAGACAGTAGCCAGACCGGCAGCGGGAAGTTATCTGGAAAGAGGGGACATTTATGAAGATAGAGAAAAAATGGCTTTTATCTTTGGCAGCGTTTGCATTTCTGTTATCGGGCTGCGCGGCCGCTCTCGTTGGCGGAGCGGCTATAGGAGCAGGTTCCGGCACCTACTTTTTTATCAATGGCGAGTTAAAAACTGATTATTATCGATCGTTCGACGACGTCTGGAAGGCATCTGAAAAAACTGTGGCGGAGATGCGGGGTGTTGATGTGATCCCCGCGAAGGAGATTGGCAACGGCAAGATAACAGCCACGATAAATGGCGAAAAAGTAGACATATCGGTATCATATAAGGCAAAAGATGTCACTTCCGTTGCAGTCAGGGTGGGCCTTGTCGGCAATAAACTCTCTTCGCAGCTTATCCATGACAAGATCGGGGACAATCTTTCCCCGAAATAGCTTATTGCCCGGGCAAAAGCACAGTCCCGCACCGCGAGAAAGCGGGCTTAGCGCCCATAATGCTGAGAATAGGAGAAAAACGTGGGTTTTATGTTCACAAACATTAGCTTAATGCGCATAAAGCCCAGTTACGTGTTCATCCAGGGCCAATGCGAATAAAGGTTGTTACAGGTCTTTTGATCGGCGCGCTTCTGGTCTGGCTATCCTTCCGGGGCATCGAAGCAGGAGAGGTTTACAAAGGTCTTCATAAAATAAACGGCGGCTTTGTCATATCCTCGCTGGCGGTTATGATTTTGATGCAGGTTCTCCGGGCAATCCGCTGGGGGTTGATATTGAAGCCCCTTGATCCGCTTATCGACAAATTCACAATCTTTTCGATAACAAGCGTCGGTTTTCTGGCTATTGTTGCCATCCCGGCGCGTCTCGGCGAGCTGGCCCGCCCCTATCTGATCACAAAAAAAAGCCGTATCCCGATGAGTTCCGCACTCGGAACCGTTTTTGTGGAGAGGGTGCTGGACATCCTGACGGTTCTTGTCATAGCCATCATCGTTTTCTTTTCAACGCCCCTTCCTCCCTGGCTTTTTCGCGCCGGGGCCACCTTATTCATTGTTACAGCCGTTATATTCTTTTTGATGATAATGGCCATCTTCCGGAAAGAGAAAACAGCCATCCTGCTGGCTCCGGTCATTGCCGGAATACCACCCGGAATCACCGCAAAAATAATTCAAATAATCGGCTCTTTTGTCGAAGGATTAAGCGTGATGAAACATCGCCCGCTTTTTGGCGCCGTGGTAATTCTGTCATTTATAATCTGGCTGGCCGACGCCCTGGCGATTTATCTCCTCTTTAAGGCCTTCTCCCTTAATATGCCGCTTGCCGCTCCATTCGTCATCATGATAATTTTGATTGCAGGGATAGCAATCCCCGTAGCGCCCGGCTTTATCGGCAACTGGCATTACTTCTGCATTTTGGGATTGGAACTGTTCAACGTGGCCAAAACGGAGGCACTCGCCTTCGCGGTAGTATATCACGCCATATCTATCGGAATAATAATAGCCCTCGGGGTGGTTTTTCTTCCCTTCTCCAGCTTCTCCCTTGCCGACCTGAAAAAACAGGAAAATCTTTAACCTTCATCTGTTTCTCCCGAATCATTCTTGGAAACGAGACCGTAACCGCGGATTTTTTTATGGAGGTGGCTTCTCTCCATGCCAATCGCCTCGGCTGTCCGCGAAATGTTGCCGCCAAATTCGCGTAACCGGCGGATAATGTACTGGCGTTCGAAGTCCTGCTTCGCCTCCCGGAAAGAATCGATTGAGGGGTCTTCCCTGTCAGGGGAGCTGTCTGTTTTGCCAAGCTCCGGAAATATGTCCGTTCTGGAAATTAAATCGGCAGGCGTCATTATTGTCAATCTTTCCACAACATTTTTAAGTTCACGCACGTTTCCGGGCCAGTCGTGGCTCATCAATTTCGCAAGCACCTCGTCGGTAACGGTTTTTACCGTCTCTCCTTCCCGCACCGCGAAATCGTTGAGGAATCTGTTTACCAGAAGGGGAATGTCCTCCTTGCGGTCGCGGAGCGGCGGAACGCGTAACGGAATAACATTCAGGCGGTAAAAAAGATCCTGGCGGAATCGGCCTTCATCCATCTCTTTTTCAAGTTCTTTATTTGTTGCTGCCAGCACCCTGACGTCTGTTTGAATCAGGCGGCTGCCGCCAACTCGTTCAAATCTCTTTTCCTGCAATATCCGCAATACCTTGGCCTGAGCCTTCAGACTCATATCGGCGACTTCATCGAGAAAAATAGTCCCCTCGTTGGCCATTTCGAATTTTCCCCTTCTTTTAGCCGTCGCCCCGGTAAAAGAGCCCCGTTCGTGGCCGAACAATTCGCTTTCTATCAAATCTTCCGGGATGGCCGCACAGTTGACCTCAATAAACGGCTTTTGAGCCCGGCGGCTCTGATGGTGGAGGGAGCGGGCAACAAGTTCCTTCCCTGTTCCGTTTTCGCCCATGATCAGTATCCAGGCATTGGTGGGGGCGACAATATCGATCATCTCCTTCAGTTCAATGATAACGCTGCTGGCGCCGGTCAATTCGTATTCATGACTGACCTTTTGACGAAGCAAAAGGTTTTCCTCTTCCAGCCGGACAAAATCCAGGGCATGGTTGACCACGTGGATCACCTTTTCCAGCGATAGCGGTTTTTCAATAAAGTCGAAAGCCCCAAGCTTGGTCGCCTTGACAGCCGTCTCTATAGTGCCGTGGCCGGACATCATCACTACCTGAATATGGGGATAAGCGGCCTTAATGGATTTGAGAACAGCGATTCCATCCATTTCCGGCAGCCAGATGTCCAAAAGCACAAGATTCGGCTGTTCATCATCAATGAGACGCAATGCCTCTTCGCCGCTACCGGCCTTCAGAACCTCATAGCCCTCATCCGTCAGTATCCCGCCCAAAACCTGGCAAATGCTCTCTTCATCATCAACAATCATTATTGTTTTATTCATAAATTCAATTCATCCTTCAACGTTGCTGCCCAGCTTTTTGGGAACACTCACTCTGGAAAACCGGTAGCGTGAACGCCTCGAGGCTGCCCGCAGCAGCTACAAGAGTTATTATTTATCCTCAAACGGCAACTCGAAAGTAACAATGGTTCCTCCGCTGGGATTGTCCTCAACATAGACCCTGCCATGATGATCATCGATAATGGAGCTTACTATTGCCAACCCCAGGCCGGTTCCTGTCTTTTTTGTGGAAAAATACGGTTCGAACATCTTTACCCGATAGTCGGGCGGAATGCCACAACCATTGTCGGCTACCGCCACCTTTGCCACTTTTTTTTCATCATCGCAGAAACTTCTGACCGTTATGCCGCCATTCCGGGCGGGCAAGGCAGCAACGGCATTATCAAGCAGATTGACCATAACCCTTTTAATCTGCTCACTGTCAAGCATCAACGGGGGAATGCCCGCCCCCGGGTCAAAAGAAAATTCGACATCCCGATGGGCATCTTTAAACATGATTACCGAATTCTGAATTGTCTCGTTCAAGTCTTTGAGACTGAGATTTGTAACCGGCAATCTCGCATAGCGGGAAAATTCATTCACAAGATTTTTCAATACCTCAACCTGATCAATTATCGTTCGCGTACATTCCCAGAAGACCTCTCCATCCTCTTTGAATCTGTCGCCATATTTTCTCTGGAGGCGCTGCGCGGAAAGCTGAACCGGCGTGAGAGGATTTTTGATCTCGTGCGCCATCCGCCGCGCCACCTCGCGCCATGCCGCAGCTCTCTCTGCTCTCTTCAATTGGGAAATGTCTTCAAAGACCAGCGCCAGTCCCATCTCCCGCCCTTCATCATCGCGAATCTCCGTAACCGTGATGAGTATCGTCAAGGCCCGTTCTCCTTGCAATACATCTATCTGCTTTTCAATGAAACCGTTACCGTCCTCCCGCATTTCCTGAAGAACGGATTCGGCCAAGATACGGTGATCGGGAATCAGTACCTCGTCATAGCGTTTACGGACAATGCTCCGGGAATTGATGCCGAGCATCTTTTCCGCCGCCCTGTTGATCATGGTGATGAAACCGTTACTGTCGATCGAAATCACCCCGGCCGAAACATTGCGAAGAACGGTCTCAATATAATTACGCCGATGTTCCAGATCAATGTTTGCCTGTTCCAGACTGCCTTTGCTCTTTCTGAGATCCTTGGTCATCTGATTGAAGGAACCCACGAGAACACCCAGTTCATCGTCTGCAACCGTGTCGATTTGATGCTCCAAATCCCCTTGCGCGACCCGGCGCGTACCTTCCGCCAGATTTTGCAGAGGCACGGTAATTCCTCTCGCCAGGTAGATGCCAAACCAGGTTGCAGAAAAAATGATCAGCAGCATTACTATGAAAAGGGTTATTGTATAGCCGAATTTAATCGGTGTCTTTAAAAGAGAAAGTTGTTTGTATTCATCATATGAAGCTGATATTACGTTTATTTTCTTCATAATGCCGGAAGGCAGATAATAGCTCACCGCAACAAATCCCACCACCTCTCTGGGCAGGGACTGTGAAAAAACAGGTACGACTCCCCGTATCAAGTCGCCGCTGTTGATCTGTTCCGTAATTGCCAGCTCCTGACCGGAAAATATGCTTTCAATTTCCCCGGGAGAAAGCTGTTTCGGCACAATCAATGAATGCTTGACATCTCGTAATATCAGATTATCCTTGTGATTGTTAATATGAACCTCGACCATGTTGAGTTTGTAGGTCTTGTGCCGTCTTTCTACCAGAGCCTGCAAATAAGAAAATTTTTCAGTTTCATACAGGCTGTTGTTGGTAATATCGGCGCTTAGCTGACGGGCATAAAATTTCGCCTGCTCAGCCGCCTGCTGATAATAAATCTGGGCAACCTCCAGGGTGCTGTTCAAGGCCTCCCCGATACGGCTGCTGAACCAATTGTCGATGCTGTAGGAAAGAAAATTTATCGAAACAAGAAACAATAGCGCCGTAGGAATGAGGGACAAACCAACAAAAGCCGCGACGAGACGGGTTCGCAATCGGGAGCCGGCAATCCGGTGCCTTCTTTCAATAATCAGTTTTACGATATTCCGGATAATCAGAAAAAGGAGAAGTATGATTAAGATAATGTTGATGTTTATCAGACCGAAAATCAGCACATTTCCGGAAACGGGAAGAACGAGGGTTTCACCGTGAAATATCAGGCTCTCCATATAGGTAGCGCCGGCGATGAGCGCTATCGTAAAAAAAATGATAATCCACTCCCGCCTTCGTCTTTTTGCCTCCCGCGGCTCCAGTTTTGTCTTCCCGACGCCCCTCTCCATCAGAATAAAAACCTTTCCTCTCGCCAGTCGGTTTCAAAGTCCCAACTGGATCTGAAAAAAAACAGATATTCAAGATGGAGTGGCAAGCGCACCTCCTCCAGTTTTGCCTTCAACCTCACCCGGTAATGCTCGTTTTTCGTTAAAGAACCAAGACCGTCCAGCGGGACCGCATTGACCTCAGCCATCACTCGCTTTGCGCTGTCGAAATCCGAAAAGGTTGCCCACGTTTTCTGATTATCTACAGACACATTAAATGTCTTTTTTACATTATCGTACTTTATCGTATGATGAATTTCCATACTCTTCATTATTTTGTCCGGAAGCCAGAAACGTTCTTTGTAAAGGCGGACCAGAACGGTAAAGGTGGTGGGAACACCCGCCAAAACGGCATCTTCAATCTCCTGGTTAAAACAATTCGTTATGCGTGCATAGAGCAATAAATTCGTCTGCCCGTTAGTCACCAGAAGATCATTGATGGACGCTTTTTGCGCCTGCAGAGAGGAGGGTGCAAAAAAAAGAGAGAATGCAAACAGAAAAGTTACCAGCAACGGTTTGACAGCTAACATACAACCGCCTTAGAATATTTGAGTTTGTATGAATTCCTGCTCTAATCGGGAGGAATAAATATAACGAAAAAATTTTAAAATGCTGAACTTACTATGAATATAGTAAGAGAGTGGAACGTAAAAAGCAAGACCTATCTGCACTCATCAGCGGCATAATTAAACTGCCGCCAAATTCCGGGCCGCAAAAGAGGGCGCCGGGGCTGAATCCAGGACATGAAAAGAGGGCACACGCAAACTCTCTCTGTTGAGGGAAATTTCCTCTTTGCTGAAGTTATCCACAAGAGCCCAGCACTCCTTCCTCAGCAAGAGTTCCTTAAGGAGCAGATTATTCAAGCGGTGCCCGGATTTAGAGGCCACAAAATGACCAATAATGGGAACCCCCAGCAGTGCGAGATCCCCTATTGAATCAAGTATCTTGTGCCTCACAAACTCATCCGGAAAGCGAAGTCCTTCCTTGTTGATAATCCTGTTTTCATCAAGAACTATGGCGTTTTTGAGAGACCCGCCCAGCGCCAGTCCCCTGGCCTGCAGATATTCCACGTCCCGCAGAAATCCAAAGGTTCTCGCGGCGCCGATCTCTTCTTCATACGAAACGTCCGAGAATTTGAAATGGTATGATTGAAAACCGATGTCTTTATGGTTAAATTCAATATCATAGGTTATCTCAAATTCCGCCGAAGGGACAAACATTGCTGTACCAACCCCATCGGAAACAGCAACCTTGTTCTTGACAACCAGAAGTTTCTTTACTTTCCCCTGCGACCTCGTACCCACATTTTTCAGAAGCTCCACAAATGGTTGGGCGCTGCCGTCCATAATCGGCAGCTCGGAGGCATCAATCTCCACAAGGGCATTGTCAACCCCCATGCCGCTGAATGCAGACATCAGGTGTTCAACCGTTGAAACGGTTACTCCATTGGAGCCAATGGTCGTCGCAAGCGTTGTATCGACAACATTATGCACATCCGCCTTGATCTTGTTACGGGCAGGCAGGTCCGTGCGTACAAAAACAATTCCCTCGTCAACGCCCGCCGGCCGAATTACCATTTCAATTTTTCTTCCGGAGTGCAAACCGACGCTTTTGCAGGCTATCTCATTTTTTATCGTTCTTTGCAGAAACATTCCCGTTTATCTTTCCAAAAATATTTTCACTGTCCCCTAAAAAATAATCACCGGCACTCCAAAGCAATATTAATACCATTTATTATAATGTTCACAAAAAAAAACAGGAAGCCAACCTTTTATAAACAGGGGATTAATATCGACCGTCAAAAAATATCCCGACGGGTCGGTCCGGCAACTGTGTTGCAAAACACACACTTTAGCTCATTCCTGATTATGCGGAAGGTTTAACAGATTTGTCTTGAGGCCTGCGATAGTAGCGTTCCTTTTCACTGTATATGCATCCACAATAAGGCTGCCGATACATGCCCATCTCTTTGGAAGCCTGGATTCCCTCAACCCAGCCCTCCCGGAAATCATGATAAAGGAAAGGAACTCCCTGATTTTTCCCCTCCTCCTCGGCGATTTGCCTGATCAGATCGTGTTTTTGATAACGGCTGTACAAAAGGGTGGTGGTGAATGCCTCAAAACCCTGCTCCCGGGCAACGCGCGCCGCCTGAAAAAGCCTTATCCGATAGCAGTAACGGCAGCGATCTTCTTCATGGAAAACAACCTGCCGCAGGAAATCTTCGAACGGGTAGGAATCATCCCCCCTCAACTGAAAACCGACTTGATCGGCGTAAGCTTTCAGAGTATCGAGACGTCTTTTATATTCCATATAGGGATGTATGTTGGGATTATAGAAGAGCCCCTGCACCTCGTTTTCCCCCTCGCGGAGAATTCGGAGGGGGTAGATTGTGCATGGGGCACAGCAGGTATGGAGTAAGATTTTTTTCAAAAGAGCCCGCCTTGATTGGCCTCGACCCATTGCCGCCCAAAATGCTTATATGCAAGTCTGGTCGCAATTCTTCCCCGCGCGGTTCTTTGCAGATAACCCTCCTGGATAAGGTAGGGTTCATATACATCTTCTATCGTTTCCCGCTCTTCACCGATTGCCGAGGAAAGGTTGTCTATGCCGACCGGACCGCCTCCAAATTTGTCGATTACCGCAAGCAGGATATTGCGATCCATTTGATCAAAACCTCTTTCGTCAACATCGAGCATAGCGAGAGCCTGCTCGGCGACATCCCTGTTTATTATTCCGTTGGCCCGCACCTGGGCAAAATCCCTCACTCGCCTGAGCAGGCGGTTGGCAATTCGCGGCGTTCCCCGGGAGCGCCTGGCCAGCTCCGCAGCGCCCTCTTTCACGATATCTACACCAAGAATTCTGGCCGAGCGGCAGATGATGACGGAAAGCTCCTCCGGCGTGTAAAACTCGAACCTGAAACTCATGCCGAAGCGATCCCGCAGCGGCGAGGTCAGAAGACCGGCCCTGGTCGTTGCCCCGATCATCGTGAATTTGGGAATGTCAAGTTTCATCGAACGTGCAGATGGGCCCTGCCCGATAATGATATCAATGTAAAAATCCTCCATCGCGGGATACAGTATCTCTTCGACCACATGCGACAGGCGATGAATCTCGTCGATAAAAAGGACGTCATTTTCATGCAGATTTGTCAGAATAGCAGCAAGATCCCCCGGCCGCTCAATAACCGGCCCGGAGGTAATCTTTATGTCAACCCCCATTTCCCGGGCCATGATGTAGGCAAGAGTGGTTTTTCCCAGGCCAGGCGGTCCATACAAAAGAACATGATCAAGGGACTCTTTTCTTAGTCTGGCGGCCTCGATAAAAACAGACAGGTTCTTTTTAATCTTCTCTTGTCCTATATACTCCGCAATTGTTTTAGGGCGCAGGGAGAGATCGTACCCGTCATCCTCGGCAATAACATCCGGAATGGTAAGCGGATTCTTGGACGATATTATGAGGGAATCTGATTTTTTCACGTCAACTTCCGATAAATTTCAATAATTTTCTGAATGCAGCAGTGTTTGTCCGTCAGGCTGACAGAATGCGCAGCGCCCTTTTAAGAACCTGATCGATCGAGGGAAGTCTGTCATTTTCCTTTATTATCTGCTCGATAACATCTTTAGCCAATGCGCCCTTATAGCCGAGATTGATCAATGCGGAAAACGCGTCTTCCTTTAAACTCTCGGCTTTCAAGACAGCAGGCTCCGCGGATTGGCCATGATCAATGCCGAGCTTTACAACCTTGTCCTTGAGCTCCAGAATCATCCGTTCCGCCGTCTTGCGGCCTACCCCGGGGATAGCCGTCAGACGCTTCAGATCCTCACCCGCAACAGCTCTGAACCACTCTTCCGCCGGAATTCCGGAAAGAATATTTATCGCCAGCCTTGGCCCTATGCCGCTTACGGAAATCATCATTTGAAAAACAGCACGCTCTACCTCTGTGCTGAATCCATAAAGGCTGATGGCGTCTTCTCGCACATGCATATGAGTTTGAAGAACAACGGGCAGACCAGGCTCGGGCAGCTCATAGAAGGTACTGAGAGGGATGAATGCAAGATAGCCAACGCCATTTACATCGATCAGGCAATTCAAAAGGGATTTCTTGATAATAATGCCATTTAAGGAAGCAATCATTTCAGACCTGCTCAGTCTTTAAAAAATGGATATGACAGATGGCGGCAGCAAGGGCATCCGCCGCATCCGGGGGGGGGATTTCAGCTAATCTCAGGATGTTTTTTACCATCATCTGTACTTGTCGCTTTTCAGCAAGGCCATAGCCGGCAACGGATTTTTTTATTTCCAGGGGGCTGTATTCGTAAACCAGCAGGCCCTCCTGGGCGCCGGCAAGGATGGCAACCCCGCGCACATGCCCCTGTTTGATCAAACTGCTGACATTCTTGCCGTAAAAAATATCTTCGATGGCCATAATCGCCGGCTCGGCGCTGATAATCGCCTCTTTTATGCCTCCATAAACCGTCATCAGACATTCCGGCAAACTGGCCCCTCTGGCAGGCTTTATCTCGCCGTAAAGAGGGCACTTCAATCCTCCCTGAACCTTCTCGACAATACCGTAACCGGTTACTCGACTTCCCGGATCAATACCCAAGACCCTCACTAATCTCCAACCTTTCGCTTACGATATCAACCAGGCTCTACAATATTTATGAATATGCAATGAATGTTAGAGGCTATTGGCTGAGTTTTTCCATTATCTCATCGGAAATATCGAAATTGGCATAAACATTCTGCACATCGTCATTATCTTCAAGCTTTTCCATCAGCTTGAGCATCTGTTCCGCTTTGCCTTCGTCCAACTTCACGGTATTCTGGGGGATCATCCCCACGCTCGCCTCAAGATATTTCCATTTTTTATCAGATATGGCCTTTTTGACATTCTCAAAGGTCGCCGGTTCAGTAATCACTTCCCAATCCGTCTCCTGATCCCGGACATCATCCGCCCCCGCCTCCAGGACAACCTCCAGAAGTTCATCCTCACCGACAATCTTCTTGTCGATAATTATACTGCCTTTTTTATCGAACATCCAGGATACGCAGCCATTTTCTCCCAAATTGCCGCCATGCTTGGAAAAGATATGCCGTACCTCGGCAACCGTCCTGTTTTTGTTATCGGTCATCACATCAACAAGCACCGCTACGCCCGCCGGCCCGTACCCTTCGTAGGTCGTCTCCTCATAGGCAGCGGCGCCTGCAAGCTCCCCCGTTCCCTTCTTTATCGCCCTGTCAATATTATCTTTGGGCATGTTAACCTCTTTGGCATCAAGGACTGCCTGCCGCAAGCGGGGATTTCCATCGATGTCCCCGCCGCCCAGTCGCGCCGCAAGGGTAACCTCCTTGATCAATTTTGTAAATATCTTGCCCCTTTTGGAATCAATTTCGCCCTTTTTCCTTTTGATTGTACTCCACTTAGAATGCCCGGACATGGCTTATACTCCTTGATTTTTTGATGGATAGACTCATAGCATACGCTAAGCGCAATTGTAAAACAAAAAAAAACCCCTTCCACTGGGGAAGGGGCTAAAAAAAATTTCGGCGGCACCTACTCTCCCACACAGTCACCCATGCAGTACCATCGGCGCTGGAGAGCTTAACTTCCGTGTTCGGAATGGGAACGGGTGGATCCTCTCCGCTATCGCCACCGAAATATCCTATAATGGCAAACAATTGCATATTGTGTTTTAGAACCAAGTGCATCATCAAATCAAAATAAATATTATGGTCAAGCCTCACGACCGATTAGTATCAGTAAGCTCAACACATTACTGTGCTTGCACACCTGACCTATCAACCTCGTGGTCTACGAGGGGTCTTTAGTCCTGATGTCTCCACCAGGAGGGATATCTTATCTTGAGGTGGGCTTCCCGCTTAGATGCTTTCAGCGGTTATCCCTTCCGAACTTAGCTACCCAGCGATGCCGTTGGCACGACAACTGGTACACCAGAGGTTCGTCCATCCCGGTCCTCTCGTACTAGGGACAGCTCCTCTCAAATATCCTGCGCCCACAACAGATAGGGACCGAACTGTCTCACGACGTTCTGAACCCAGCTCACGTACCGCTTTAATTGGCGAACAGCCAAACCCTTGGGACCTTATTCAGCCCCAGGATGCGATGAGCCGACATCGAGGTGCCAAACCACGCCGTCGATGTGAACTCTTGGGCGTGATAAGCCTGTTATCCCCGGCGTACCTTTTATCCGTTGAGCGATGGCCCTTCCATGCGGAACCACCGGATCACTAAGACCTGCTTTCGCACCTGCTCGACTTGTAGGTCTCGCAGTCAAGCTCCCTTATGCCTTTACACTCTACGGCTGGTTTCCAATCA
>CAZKHU010000003.1:45276-56895 GCA_964552725.1 uncultured Syntrophus sp. | reverse complement strand
CGCGTGATCGCGTACTCGCTTTGCAGAGCCACGGTGCTCCAAGGGAGCTTCAATCGCATCAACTCGGACTGGCAATTCCGCTGCGCTCCATTGCCATCCGGTTATGCGGAGCGTTATGCGGTCCCATAAACACCCTTGACGATGTACACAGATAGGTGTACAGTGAGCCTATGAAGAAACGGGACTTAGAAAATGCACTCCGCAGGATCGGTTGGACGTTTCTTCGGCATGGTAAGAACCATGACATCTGGACTGATGGAGAGCGTGAGGAAGCGATCCCTCGCCACAACGAGATAAACGAAAAACTGGCAAGAACAATTCTGAGGCGCGCCGAAAGGAAAATCTGATATGCGTTTTTACGGGAAAGTTTACAGAGACGGGAAATTCTGGCTTGCCGAGGTGCCCCTTCTTGATGCTATGACTCAAGGCTACACACGCAAGGAAGCTTTTGTCATGGTTAAAGATATATTGGAGACCTTGGTGAATCGTCCTGGTTTTGCAGTTACCGTGCATCCAGGCAAACATAGTGATTTTGAAGTGAGCGCAAACGATCCAGGGGGCCTGATCAGCCTGTTTTTGCGAAGACAGCGTGAAAGGAGCGGTCTTTCGCTATCCGATGCTGCCGCGCGTCTGGGCGCCAAGTCGCGCAATGCATATGCTCGATACGAGCGGGGGACTTCAATGCCCAGCCTTGAGAAATTGGCCGAATTGTATCAAGCTGTGGCTCCCGGTAAAGATATTGTCCTTCACCACAGTGTAATCGCATAACAAATCACTACAGCGGACGGGCAAAAAACCGCCCGCCGCTGACCTCGCCGTTAGACGGTTTCAAAGCGTAATTCTCAAAAGTTCATTAATTGCTGTATGCTTGACTCGTAGGTGTTGTCAATGACCAGCACATGTCTTTTGGGCTGAGCATTACGGGTCGTACTCTGCTATAAAATCAAAATCGACCGCGCTTGTTAACTTCAATAAGCTATTCACCTGGGTCTTATCGAGGGTCTGGCGCCAGGCGGCGCCTGCGGTCAGGGTCACTCTCTTCTTCGTCACCTCTTCTCTTCCTGCCCTTCCGGAGTTCCGCTGCCGCGAAATCAGCCTTGTTGCGGTTAGCGGGCATCTTCCATGCAGAACTTGCCGAATTTTTCAGGCGGGGGCAGGGGGTAGGCGCCGTTGTAACAGGCCAGACAGAAATTATCCCCCGGCAGCTCCATCGCATCGATCATGCCTGCGGTGGACAGGTAGTGAATGCTGTCGAGACCGATAAACGCCGCAATCTCCTGTTCGGTCGCCTTCCCGACGGCAATCAGTTCGCCGCGCACCGAAAAATCGATCCCGTAAGGACAGGGATGGCGGGTCGGCGGACAGCTCACCGCCATGTGAATCTCCTTTACCCCGCATTCGCGCAGGCGGCGCACCCGGTTTCTGCTGGTCGTCCCCCGAATGACGGAATCCTCGATGATCAGTATCTTTTTGTCTTTCAACAACGAAGTTACCGGGTTGAGTTTGACCTGCACGCCGAAATCCCGCATGATCTGACTCGGCTGGATGAAGGTCCTGCCGACATAATGATTTCTTATCATCCCCATTTCAAAGGGAATCTTGCTTTCTTCCGCATAACCGATCGCCGCGTAATTCCCCGAATCGGGAAACGGCATCACCAAATCGACTTCCGGGCGATACTCCCGCGCCAGATTGCGCCCCAGCCGTTTGCGGCACATGTAGACGTTCCTGCCGAAGACGTTGCTGTCCGGGCGGGAGAAATAGATCAGCTCGAAGATGCAATGGGCGGGCTTGACCGGGGCAAACGGCTTCATGCTGTGCAGGCCGGTTTCGTCAATGAACACCAGCTCTCCCGGCTCTATGTCGCGGACGTACTTTGCCCCGACCAGATCAAACGCGCAGGTCTCGGACGCCACGGCCCAGCCGCCGTTGAGGGTTCCCAGCGACAGCGGCCGGAAGCCCCGGGGATCGCGGATGGCGACAACCCTGTTCCTGGTCAGCATCACGATGCTGTAGGCGCCCTCGACACGGGACAGAGCCTTCGTCAGGGCCACCTCCAGACCTTCCTTCAGGTAGGGCGCCATCAGATGGACGATCACCTCGCTATCCATCGTGGACTGGAAAATCGCCCCTTTCTCTTCCAGCTCCGCCCTTAGCGCCAGGGCATTGACAATATTGCCGTTATGGGCAAGCGCGTAGTACTCGTCGGCGTGATGCACCAAAAAAGGCTGGGCGTTGGAAAGCACCGAAGAGCCGGTGGTAGAGTAGCGGACATGGCCTATCGCCAGGTTGCCGGGAAGTTTCGAGAGGACATCCTCGTGAAAAACCTCCGAGGCCAGCCCCATCCCCTTGTGTTCCCAGACATGGCAGCCGTCGGCGGAGGTGATCCCGGCGCTTTCCTGCCCGCGATGCTGAAGGGCAAAAAGGCCGAAAAAGGCAACCCGCGCCGCATCCTCGTGACCGTAAACCGCAAAGACTCCGCACTCTTCGCGCGGTTTCGCCGTATCCTCGGCATCATACATGTTAATTTCTCCTATGTTTTCGGTTCACGGTTCACGGTTTCCGGTTCACGGTTTCCGGTTCACGGTTCACAGCGCCCGTTAACCGTAAACTGGTAACCGTCAACCTGTTGTTTCCTGTGGTAATCCTGCAGCGGCGCCACCCCCCACGCCTCCTGCTTAAGCGCGTGCACCGCCTCGGCAAGCGCCCGGGCGCCGGAGAGGGTTGTTGTGTAGAGGACATTGTACAGGAGAGCTCCGCGCCTTATATGGTAGGCATCCAGGGAGGAGCGTCGCCCCAGACTGACGTTGATCACAATCTGGAGTTCGCCGTTCTTGATATGATCGACGACGTGGGGACGGCCCTCGCTGACCTTATTGACTGTTTCAACCAAAACCCCATGCGCGCGCAATGTTGCCGCCGTTCCGCCGGTTGCGACGATCTTGAATCCCATTGCTGAAAAGGAGCGCGCGACGGGAACGATGCGTTCCTTGTAGAAATCGTGCACGCTCAAAAACACCTTTCCCGACAGGGGAATCCTGAATCCCGCGGCCATCTGGGATTTGGCGAAGGCCAGACCGAACGAGCGGCCGATACCCATTACCTCGCCCGTTGATTTCATCTCCGGACCGAGCAGGATATCGACGTCGGGAAAGCGATTGAACGGAAAGACCGCCTCCTTTACCGAGATAAAGCGGGGCCGCACCGGTGCTGTAAACCCCAGTTCATCAAGTGTTTTCCCCAACATGACCTTCGTCGCCAGTTTGGCCAGCGGCACTCCGGTAGCCTTGCTGACAAACGGCACGGTGCGCGACGCCCGGGGATTCACCTCCAGCAGGTACAGTTTGTTATCCTTGATTGCGTACTGGATATTCATCAGGCCGACAACATGGAGTTCGGCGGCAATCGCCTTGGTCTGACTCTCAATCTTGGCGAGAATATCCGGGGAAAAGGTCATCGTCGGCAACACGCAGGCGCTGTCTCCGGAGTGAATCCCCGCTTCCTCGATATGCTCCATGATCCCGGCGACAATCGTTGTTTTACCGTCGCTGATCGCATCCACGTCGGCCTCGATTGCATCCTCGAGAAACTTGTCGAGCAGCACCGGATGGCCGGCGGAAACCTCCAGAGCCCGCCCCATGAACTGCCGGAGGCTTGCTTCGTCATAGATGATCTCCATTGAACGCCCGCCGAGGACATACGAGGGGCGCACCAGCACCGGATAGCCGATCCGGCCGGCAGCGCTGACCGCCTCCTCTTCGCTCATCGCCGTGTCGTTGTCCGGCTGGAGCAGCTCCAGACGCCGCACAATCTCCTGAAAACGCTTGCGGTCCTCCGCGCGGTCGATAGAGTCGGGAGATGTTCCCAGAATCGGCGCCCCCGCCTTCTCCAGACTGCGGGCCAAATTCAGCGGAGTCTGCCCTCCGAACTGCACGATAACGCCCTCGGGTTTCTCTTCCTTCAGAATATGCAAAACATCCTCGAGCGTCACCGGCTCGAAGAAGAGACGATCCGAGGTATCGTAGTCGGTGCTGACCGTCTCCGGATTGGAGTTGACCATGATGCTCTCGAACCCTTCCTCCCGAATCGCATACGACGCATGCACGCAGCAGTAATCAAATTCGATTCCCTGGCCGATCCTGTTCGGGCCGCCGCCGATGATCATGATCTTCTTTTTCGCGGAGGCGCGCGTCTCCGTTTCGGTTTCATAGGTCGAGTAATAGTAGGGAGTGACGGCCTCGAATTCCGCGGCACAGGTGTCCACGAGCTGGTAAACGGGAACAATCCCGGCTGCATGGCGACGAGCGCGAATTTCGTCCTCGGAAAGATTCCAGAAGGCGCCGAGGTCGCGATCGGCAAAGCCGAGCCGTTTTGCGGCGCGGAGGTTCCCGGTCGAAAAACCTTCCCTCCGCAGTTCCTCTTCCACCTCCACGAGCGATTGTATCTGGCGCAAAAACCAGGGATCGATCATCGTAAGCTGATGAATTCGTTCCACGGTCAGCTTGCGGCTGAACGCAAGGGCAATATAGAAGAGCCGCAGCGAATTCGGTTTTTGCAGCTTCTGTTCCAAATCCCCGTCGGAACAGTCTTTTTCCTCTGCCGGACCATCCAGCAGACCAAAACGCTTGATCTCCAGCGAACGGATCGCCTTCAGCAGCGCCTCGCGAAAGGTGCGGCCAATCGCCATTGTCTCGCCGACCGATTTCATCGACGTCGTCAAAAAATCCTCTGCCTCGGGAAACTTCTCGAATGTCCAGCGGGGAATTTTGACCACGCAGTAATCGAGCGTCGGCTCGAACGACGCCCTCGTTTCACGGGTGATGTCGTTGGGAAGTTCAGCGAGCGTGTAGCCGACGGCCAGCTTCGCGGCAATCTTCGCGATCGGGAAACCCGTCGCCTTCGAGGCGAGGGCGGACGAACGGGAAACGCGGGGATTCATTTCGATGACGATCATCTCGCCGTTGTCGGGATTGATCGCGAACTGGACGTTCGAACCGCCCGTTTCCACGCCGATCTCCCGGATGACCGCAATCGCCGCGTCCCGCATGAGCTGATACTCAACGTCGGTCAGCGTCTGGGCGGGGGCTACGGTAATCGATTCGCCCGTGTGCACCCCCATCGGATCGAGATTTTCAATCGAACAGATTATTACAACGTTGTCTGCGCGATCGCGCATCACCTCGAGTTCGTATTCCTTCCAGCCGAGGGCGGACTGCTCCAGCATGATCTCGTGGATGAGCGATGCGTCGAGACCGCCCCTGGCAATGACGGCGAGCTCTTCACGATTGTAGGCAACCCCGCTTCCCGTCCCGCCGAGGGTAAACGAGGGACGGACAATAATCGGAAACCCGATCTCGGCGGCAACCTGAAACACCTCCTCCATCGTCCGGGCAAATCCGCTGCGGGGAACCTTCAGACCGATCTTGGCCATCGCCTCCCGGAAAAGCTGCCGGTCTTCCGCCTTGTGGATCGCCGCAAGCGACGCCCCGATCATCTCGACGCCGTATTTCTCCAATACCCCCGACTCTGCCACCGCAACCGCCGTGTTCAGGCCGGTCTGGCCGCCGAGGGTCGGCAAAAGCGCGTCCGGCCTTTCTTTTTCAATAATCTTTTCCAATACTTCTGGTGTTATCGGCTCTATATAGGTGCGGTCCGCCGTCTCCGGGTCGGTCATGATCGTCGCCGGATTGGAGTTGACCAGCACCACCTCGTAGCCCTCTTCCTTCAGCGCCTTGCAAGCCTGGGTGCCGGAATAGTCAAACTCGCAGGCCTGGCTGATGATGATGGGCCCGGAGCCGATAATCAGAATTTTTTTCAGATCCGTTCGTTTCGGCATATCACTCCCATTCGATGGTGGCGGGGGGTTTTGAACTGATGTCATAGACGACTCTATTCACGCCGCGCACCTCGTTGATGATCCGGTTGGAAATGCGCCCCAGCAGATCATGGGGGAGTTTTGCCCAATCGGCGGTCATAGCGTCCTCGCTTGTCACCGCCCGAATCGCGATCGCATGCTCGTAGGTTCTCTGATCGCCCATGATCCCGACGCTGCGGATCGGCAGCAGCACGGCAAACGACTGCCAGAGCTCCCGATACAGCCCGTCCGCCTTGATCTCTTCCATCAGCACCGCATCGGCATTGCGCAACACCGAAAGCCTTTTGGCGGTAACCTCGCCGACAATCCGCACGGCAAGCCCCGGTCCGGGAAAAGGCTGTCGCCAGATCAATTCGTCGGACATCCCGAGTGCCTTTCCCAGCAACCGCACTTCATCCTTGAAGAGGTGTTTCAGCGGTTCGACAAGCTTCAGCTTCATGTGTTTCGGCAATCCGCCCACGTTGTGGTGGGACTTGATGACGGCGCTCGGCCCGCCAAAGGCCGAACGCGATTCGATAAGATCGGGGTAGAGGGTTCCCTGAGCCAAAAATTCCGCATCCGGGATAGAACCAGCCTCCCGGTCAAAAACCTCGATAAAGGTGCGGCCGATGATCTTGCGCTTGCGTTCCGGATCGGTCACTCCCTTCAGCCTTTCCACAAAAGTCTTCCCTTCCCGGGCATAGCGCAGGTCCATCCGGAAATGCTTCCCGAAAACCTCCCGCACCTTTTTCCCCTCGTCGAGACGCAGCAGTCCGTTGTCAACGAAAACGCAGGTAAGGCGGCGGCCGATCGCCCGGTGCAGCAAGACAGCCGCGACCGAGGAATCGACCCCTCCGGACAGACCGAGAATCACCCTTTTGTCTCCGACCGTCTTTTGGATATCCTCGATCGCCTCGCGGATAAAGGCGTTCATCGTCCAGCTCTTTTCGCAGCGGCAGATACCGAACAGGAAGTTCTCAATGATCTTTTTTCCGTGCGCGGTATGGACGACCTCGGGGTGAAACTGCAGGCCGTAGAGGCGGCGTTTTATGTCTTCTGCGGCAGCAACCTCCGTATTCTTCGTGCCGGCGGTGACGGTAAAGCCCCTCGGCAGACGCCCGATCCGGTCGCCGTGGCTCATCCAGGAATTGGATTGACCGGCAATCCCGGCCAGCAGCATCCCGCCGCTTGCCGCCACCTTTAACTCGGCTAAACCGTACTCCCGTTTTTGAGAGGGGATCACCTCGCCGCCGAGCGCGTCCACCATGAACTGCAAACCGTAGCAAATCCCCAACACCGGAACTCCCAGTGAAAATATGCCCTTATCGACGCGCGGGGCATGCTTTTCGTAGATGCTTGCCGGACCGCCGGAGAGAATAACCCCCGCGGGTTTTAAGGCCCGCACCTTCTCGATCGCGATATCAGGCGGTTCGATCTGGCAGTACACCTGATGCTCGCGGACGCGCCGGGCGATAAGCTGGTTGTACTGGGAACCGAAATCTATGATAAGAATCAATTTTTTCTTTCCCTTTCCATAAGGCTGATGAACTCGTCAAACAGATAGGAGGCATCGTGGGGCCCGGGGGCCGCTTCCGGATGGTACTGAACGCTGAATGCGGCCAGCTCCGGATACATGAGTCCTTCCGACGTGCAATCGTTGAGGTTTTCATGGCGATTTATGAACATTAAGCTTCGCTTTGTGCTGCTTGCGGGGAGCGACTCCGGCAGCACCACAAAGCCGTGATTCTGCGAGGTGATTTCCACCCTTCCACTTTGCAGGTTGCGCACCGGCTGATTGATCCCGTGATGACCGAATTTGAGCTTCGCCGTCCGGCCGCCGACTGCCTGCCCCAGGATCTGATGGCCGAGGCAGAGGCCGAAGATCGGAACCTTTCCCACCAGGTTCTTCACCGTCTCCACGATATACGGCAAAGCCGCCGGATCGCCGGGACCATTGGACAGGAGAAGCCCGTCCGGCCGCAGGGAAAGAATCTCGCCGGGCGGCGTTACGGCCGGCAGGACAAACACTTCGCAACCCCTTTTCTCCAGATTTCTCAATATGTTGTATTTTACCCCGCAGTCGAGAACCGCAACGCGTCGGCAAAAAGCGCTGCCCGTAGCGCCCATCGGTTCCTTTGTGTTTGTGCGCAAAAGCGAGCCGTCTCGAATGGCTGCCAGTCTTTGTGGATGACCGTTTTTCCAGAGATAGGGAATTCGACAGCTCACCTCCCGCACCAGATCCCGGCCGACCAGCCCCGGATAATCCCGAACCCGTTGCAGCAGCAGCGCAACATCGGCCGTTTCGGTGGAAAGAATCCCCCGCATCGCCCCGGCGGTGCGGATCCGGCGGGTCAGGGCGCGGGTGTCGATTCCCTCCACCCCGAGCTTGCCGTGGCGCTCGAGGAATCCCTTCAAATCCTCGCGGGATCGCCAGTTGCTGGGCATAGCCTGATACTCCCGGACGACAAAACCCTCCAGATGGATGGCCGATGATTCCATGTCTTCGGGATTAATGCCGGTATTGCCGATCAGCGGGTAGGTCATGGCAACGATCTGCCCCTTGTACGAGGGATCGGTGACCACCTCCTGATAACCGGTCATGCCGGTATTGAAGACGACTTCTCCCAGCATTTCGCCGGCGCCGGCAAAGGCCTCGCCCCGGTAAACACTGCCGTCGTCCAGCACAAGCAGCGCCGTTCTGGATGTTTTTCCCAACATACTCGGTAACTCCTCGCGTACGCCCTCGCACGGGCACGGGGGATAAAAGCTTTAGCATCCCGGGCAAAAGGACATCAAATGAAGAAGGGGAGTTATCAGAAAGTTCCCTGTCCGTAAAGAAAATTTCAGAATAACTCCCCCGTATGGCGCGTTTCGCCTAAAGCATCGGCAGATAACGGTCGATCTCGTACTGACTTACATGCACCCGGAAGCGGTCCCACTCCACCTTCTTGTTCTCGATAAATTTTTCGAAAATGTGCTCGCCAAGCGTTTCGCGCACCAGAGCGCTTTGCTGGACAATCTGCAAGGCCTCATACAGACTCCCGGGCAGGGAGGTGATTCCGGCATCGGCGCGGGCCTTCTCGTCCATCTCGAAGATGTCAGTCTCTACCGGTTCGGGCAGCTTGTAGCCCTTTTCAATCCCCTTGAGCCCCGCCGCGAGCATTACGGCAAAGGCCAGGTACGGATTGCACGCCGGATCCGGTGAACGGTACTCCATCCGGGTTGCCTTCTCCTTGCCGGGCTTGTACATCGGCACGCGCACCATCGCCGAGCGGTTGCGCCTTGCCCAGGCTACGTACACCGGCGCCTCGTAGCCGGGAACCAGACGTTTGTACGAGTTGATCCACTGGTTGCAGACCGCCGTTATTTCCGGGGCATGCGTCATGATACCGGCGATATACTGCTTGGCCGTCTTCGAAAGATTGTACTTGTCCTTGCCGTCAAAAAAGGTGTTCTTGCCGCCCTTGAACAGGGATTGATGGACATGCATGCCGCTGCCGTTCTGTCCAAAAACAGGTTTCGGCATAAAGGTCGCGTACACGCCGTTGAGCCTTGCAATCTCCTTGACGGCGGTGCGATAGGTCATAACCTTGTCGGCCATTCTCAACGCCTCGTCGTACCGGAGATCGATTTCGTGCTGGCTCGGGGCAACCTCGTGATGACTGTACTCGACCCTGATCCCCATATCCTGGAGGGTAAAGATTGTCTGGCGGCGCAGATCGGTCGCCCTGTCCACCGGCAGACCGTCGAAATAGCCGCCCATGTCCAGAAACTCCGGCGCCTTGTCGCTGGCAAAATAGAAAAATTCCAGTTCCGGACCGACATAGAAGGTGTATCCCTGGTCGGTCACCTTTTTCAATGTTTTCTTCAATACATACCGGGGATCTCCTTCGTACGGCTTTCCCTCCGGAGTCTGGATATCGCAGATCATCCGCGCAACGGGGCGATCGGTCGGCCGCCAGGGGATAATCTGGAATGTCGTCGGATCGGGCATCGCGATCATGTCGCTTTCCTCGATCCGGCAGAAACCGGCGATGGAGGAACCATCAAATCCCATCCCCTCCTCCATCCCCATCTCCAGCTCATCGGGGGTAATGCTGAAAATCTTCTGCACCCCCAGCACATCGGTAAACCAGAACTGAATGAAACTGACGTTTCTCTCTTTCACGACCTTTAATACATCCTTGCTGGTTTTTAAATCGTACATGGCTTTTTTCCTTTCTCCATCAAATAATTGTCAATGCAGAGACAATAAGACCGCTCGGCCGCCAGCTAATCCAGCGGAGCATTGGCGACAATATTCCATACCCCCGTCGGACAGACGCCTGCACAGGTTCCGCAACCGATACAAAGATTTTCATCAACCAAATACTCAAAGCGACCCGCTTCGGCTTCGTTGCGGGAAATCGCGTTCCGCGGACAGGCGGTCTCGCACATTCCGCAATCCCGGCATCCGCCGCAGGAGGCGCAATTGGCGGCGCATGCATTGATATCAGCAAAATTCTGCGGCCGCGGATCATAGTATTGGAGCTTTACCCGCTCTACGGCAATCGTGGGAATCTGATCGTATGTTTCTTCCCGGCCCTGCAGCATGTCGTCAATCGCCGTCGCAGCCATGCGGCCGGAACCGATTGCGTCGGTTATAAGCCCCAGGCGCGCAGCATCGCCTACCGCATAGACCCCGGGCATGGTTGTCTGATAGTTTGCATCAACCGAGATAAAACCCCGTTCGGTTTTTATCTCTTCCGGCAGAAACGAGAGTTCGGGCTGATCGCCGACGGCCATGATCACCGTATCCGCCGGGAGGACCTCCCCATCCTGCAGCTCCACGCCGACCTCGGTGATCTGTTTTGTAAAACGGGGCCACAGAAAAGTCGCCCCTGCCTCTTCCGCGTTTTTTCGCTCCTTGCCCGACGACGCCGGCTTCTGAACATCTATCAGGACAACCGATTCGGCGCCCAGGCGAAAGGCCTCCGCGGCGGCGTCGCAACCAACGTTGCCCGCACCGATGATCACAACCTTCTTGCCAACCTCGGCACAATCGAGCCGGCTGTCGCGGAGAAAATAGAGCGCCGGGATCACCCGTTCGTGGCCGGGCACCGGGATCACCCGTCCCTTCTGGGCGCCTACGGCAATCACCACGACATCGAACTTCTCACGCAGTTTTATGAACTCTTCCCTGGTCAGCGGATGTTTGAGACCAACAAAGGCAAGCTCCTTCCCCATGCGTTTAAGTTCATGCTCCACCACTTCGTCCGGAATCCGGCTGCGGGGGATCGTCGCCGTGATTTTTCCGCCGGTTTTCCCCCGGGCATCGTGGATCACCGCTTCATGCCCCTTCATCCGCAATTGCCATGCAACCGACAAACCCGAAGGCCCCCCGCCGATAATGGCGATCCTTTTGCCGGACGCAGGCGGGGCTTTCGGAACCGTGGCGTTCAGACTGGCCCGGCCCAGAATCATCGTGTCAATCGCCTCGAGATCGGATTGCTGACGGGTGCAGTTCTGCTTGCAGAGATTGGGGCACAGATATCCGCAGACCGTTGCCGGAAACGGCGTATATTGCAGGGCCAAATCAACCGCTTCCTGGATTTTCCCCTTCCGGATCAAATCCCAGCGCTTCCGGACGGGTATGCCGGTCGGACAGGCTGCCTGGCAGGGCGGCAGATACTTTTCATTTTCCCAGACAGGGACGAAGCGGCGCAGTTCCCCGGTTGCCAGCACCGGGATCGGGGTGCGATCGCCGGCCGCCAGATCGCCGATCA
>CAZKHU010000003.1:0-45176 GCA_964552725.1 uncultured Syntrophus sp. | reverse complement strand
CCGGTTGCCAGCACCGGGATCGGGGTGCGATCGCCGGCCGCCAGATCGCCGATCAGGCCGCCCTTGCCCAGTTCGCGATCCCAGCACTCCTCCCGGAACTTTTTGACATGGATTGCGCCCTCCGTTTTTTCGTAAGGTTTTCTCGCAACGATAACCTGCCATTCACCCCGGTCTCCGGTAAGCTTCGGCAGGATTTTCAGCTTCGGCAGCAGCGCCGGCCGGCACGTCGCCTCCAGAAAATCGGCCATGCCGCCCTTCAGCCAGTTCCACTCTTCGTCGTCGGGAGCCCTCATATAGGCATCCCGTTCGCTGAAACCCTTGTGGGGTCCCCGGAAAAAGACCTTCCCTCCCACCATCCCCACGCAGGGCCGATAGCCGAGCACGTTGTCCTTTTCATGGGCTTCATATCCGCAGACCACGGCGATGCCGCCGGCCATGAATTCGCCGAAAAAATCCCCCACGCCCCCCAACACCCATAGCTCCGGCGGCTCAAAACGGGGGTTGTGCTTTGTCATAGTCATGCCGCGCGCCCCGATATCGCCCCCCACGTAGATCTTCCCCTGGGCCATCGCATTGGCGACGCCGTTGGTCGCATGGCCCCGAACGGCAATGTACGCGCCGGCGTTCAGCCATCCCAGATCATCAGAGGCGGGACCTTCGACGTCGATCCGCGTTCCCGGAAAACCCATGGAGCCGACGCGCTGTCCCGAGGAACCCTTGATCCGCAGATGCACCGGCTCGTTTCCGGCACTCCAGATTCGGCCGCCGAGACCGTGCTGGCCATAGGCAATGACTTCAATATTCCGGTGTCCTGCAAGAACGGCCTGCTGAATTCTTCCCTCAAGGATGCGGGAATCGACCCGAGCGCCATTTTCCATACCATCTATAACTATTGTCGGTTCGTTTGACATGAAAACTCCTTCTATCGTTCCTCGAATGCCTGGGACGATCCAATCTGCCTGAAACAACCGCCCCGGACGCGACTTAAGCGCGTCCCTCCAGCCAAATTTTACGAAAATCAGGCTTCTGCTTTATGCCTGCCCCCGGTATGGGGGTTTGTGCTACAGTTACAGCACATACCTTATGCCGAGATGTTGGGCGGCGCTGTAATCGGCGATCCCGAGCGCATCGGACATGCCGATCGGCAGTGAAGTGGAACGGCCGAGCGGGGCCACGATCTTTTTCAATTCAGTATCGAAGCTGACCACAACTTCGACAAGACGTTCGGCCACCTTTTCCGGATCGAGACGCCGATAGAGCCTCGGGTCCTGCGAGGTGATCCCTTTCGGACAAACGCCGACATTGCAAACATTGCAGCGGTCTGTCTCCGAACCGAGACAGCCGGCCGTTGCCTGCAGGATGTACTTGCCGACCTGTACGGCGCTTGCCCCCAACATGATCAGAGCGGCGGCGTTGGCCGCGAGATTGCCGTTTTTACCGATGCCGCCGCCGGCAATAATCGGTATCTCGTTTTGCTTGCCGATTTTGACAAGATTGAGATAGGCGTCCCGGACATTGCTGGCGATGGGATGTCCCATGTGATCCATCGAGATGTTGTAGGCTGCCCCGGTTCCTCCGTCTTCGCCATCTATTGCCAGCGCCGACGCATAGGGATTGCGGGCCAGGTTATTCAATACCGCGAGTGATGTGGATGTTGCAGATATCTTCGGATAAACCGGGACGCGGAATCCCCAGGCCATAGACATCGACTGGATCATCTTGGCAACCGCCTCCTCGATCGAGTATTTCGTCTGGTGGGTCGGCGGGCTGGGCAGGTTGATTCCCGGAGGCACGCCCCGGATCGCGGCGATCATCTTGTTTACCTTGTACCACATCAGCAGGCCGCCGTCTCCGGGCTTCGCCCCCTGGCCGTATTTAATCTCAATCGCGCAGGGATCCTCTTTCATCTCCGGCAGGGCATGGATAATTTCATCCCAGCCGAAATAACCGCTGGCAATTTGCAGGATAACGTACTTTAGAAAGCGCGAGCGCAGCAGACGGGGGGGACAGCCACCTTCGCCGGTGCCGATGCGAACCGGCATTCCCAACTCCTCGTTCAGATAGGCAACCCCCATCTGAAGCCCTTCCCACATCGTCGGCGACAAGGCGCCAAACGACATGCCGCCGATAATGAGCGGATAGATCTCGCGGACCGGCGGTTGCCAGCTTGCCCCGCTCATGGCCTCTTCCGGAGGCAAAACGCGACCCAGCAGCGTCCGCAGTTCGAATTCATGACGGCCCGCGTCGAGCGCCGGATCGGTCAGCATGGAGATGCGGACGAACTTGAGCGCGTCCAGTAAGCTCTCCCGGGAATTACGGCGGCCGCCCCGTCGCCGCGGGACGCCTCCCTGATTGATATGAAAGCGCAGCTTGTCGGGTTCGTCATTATGAATCGGCATGATCGCCCCGTTCGGACAGACCAGGGCGCACATCCCGCAACCCGTGCAGGCATGGGGAACATCGGTCTTCTGGCGAACGCCATGATAGACGCCGAAGACATTGGACGGTTTTTCCACGAGTCCCAGCGGCACCTGCATAATCCTTTTCCGATGCACCCCTATGTCAATTGCCTGTACGGGACAAACGGCGGTGCACTGACCGCATAAGGTGCATTTTTCCTTATTCCAGACGATCTGCCAGGGCAGATCCTTCACTCCTAATGAAGACGGCTTAATCTGGCCATCTGGTTCCATTGCCCGACCTCCTGACGTTGTGGTGCGACAAATACCGTATCGTATTTCATCGGTTGATAATCCTTGCTTTTATCGCGTGACGGTATCGCCTCGTCAAGGCCGCACATCTCCGAGGAAAACGCATACAGCCCTGGATGACCGCCAACTATCCCCGGCCGCAGCTTCTTGGAGTCCTGCAGCATGAACATGGTTTTGTCGGGCAGGCAGCCGATGACGCAGTTCGGCCCGTCGATAATCATCGGCCGGCAACTCTGTTTTAGTCGGCGGAGCCAGGGACCATCGGGATGCTGTGCCAGTTCTTCATCTTTCAGCGGCGTAACTATATGTTTATAAGTCTCCAGATCAAGATGGAGGTGCTGATAAGTATAGTGAAGAATATGGGTAAATACTTCGGAATCGGATTTATAGCCGACATAGCCCGGGTCCTTCCGCGACATCAGAAATTCGCGGATCGGGACAAATGCGGTATTTTCGCCGTTCGTCATTGTTGAAATTCCCTGGAGAAAAAATGGGTGGCAGGCGTCAATGTCGATCGCGTAGTTGGTGTTCTGCCGTCCCTGGGCCATGATGACGCGCGCCTGCAATTCCTTGCGTTCCAACCCCAGATAATTTGCGATTTCCATCGGATCGCCGATCTCCTTGAGCATGATTACATCCGGCCAGAAGCTGAATACCGTCATCGAACCGTTTTTTTCACCCATCTCGCGCAGGTCAAGCCGGCACATCATCAGCCGCCGTTCCCTTTCCTCATCGGGAAGATTTTCCCAAGCAACGGGATATTCATAAACGCGAATAAGATAATTATCCCGGCGCGGCGTCCCCTCTGGTGGCTGTTTCGAGGGGCGGAACGAAAGTTTGTATTTGGTCATAAAATCCATGTCGAGCATGTAATGATCGAGGAGCTTTATGCCTTCATTGGAAAAAATGCCGGATAAAATCGGTCCGCCCTTGAATTGCTCGAAATCTCCCCCCAGATCGGTCATGAAGAGCCCGATTCCCGAACCGTCATGCCCCTCCTTCATGACATTGAGGGCATGGATCGCCACCATGGGCGACAGCGGTTCTTGACTCGTGACGGCAAACAGTCTGCACATAACGTCCTACCTTTCCTTTTTTAAAAACCCTTGGTTTATCAGCGGCGCCGGAAATTCCCGGAGGCTATTTGCCGGCAGGCAAACCTCCGCGCCCTTTTCCATATTATGGGAATGTACTGATTGCCATAATCATGCCAAAATCCGTAGAATCCCGTACAGGCACGACAGTGCGACTGTTTTCAACAGCAGATGTCCGGCATAACGGCAATGAGGCCTTCCGCAGAATGACAAAAATGTATCATTTCTTAATAAGCGAACAAAAATGTATCATTTCTTGTGGAAGGAACGATAATCTATTCCCAGTTTCTTTATGCGGTATTGCATGATTCGTTTTGTGGTGCCCAACAGTTTGGCGGCCCTGGTCTGATTCCCGTCTGTTTCCCGCAGGGCGCCCACTATCATCGCCCGCTCCTCCGATTGCACCGCCGCATCGAGCCTGCTGAACGCGGTTTTGGCGGCCCCCCTGATGGCGCTTTGCAGCGAAAGCGGCAGATGTTCCGGTGTGATGACTGCGCCATTGGCGACAAGTACCGCGCGCTCGATGCAGTTTTCCAGTTCCCGGACATTGCCGGGCCAATTATAGGACATGAAGATATTGGCCACGGCTGGAGAAATTTTCTGCGCCGGGGCGCCCTTTGCGCTGGCATATTTCATTACAAAATAATCGGCCAGCAGCAGGATATCGGCGCCCCTTTCCCGCAGCGGCGGCAGATATACGGGAAAAACATTCAACCGGTAAAAAAGATCGGAACGGAAAAGTCCCAGCGAAACATCCCTTTCCAGATTGCGATTGGTAGCCGCAATGATCCGCACATCCACTTTTATCAGCCGGGAGGACCCCAAAGGCTGGAACTGCCGTTCCTGCAACACCCGCAGAAGCTTGGCCTGAGCCGAAAGGGAGAGTTCGCCTATTTCATCGAGTAAGATAGTGCCCCCGTTGGCCTCCTCAAAGCGTCCCCGACGACTCGCCATGGCGCCGGAAAAGGCGCCCCGCTCATGACCGAACAGCTCGCTTTCGAGCAATGTCTCAGGAATCGCGGCACAATTAACCTGTACAAGACGTCCCTTCATGCGGGGGCTATTGTTATGAATCGCCCGTGAAACCAGCTCCTTGCCGGTGCCGGTTTCACCCTGAAGCAGCACCGTTGTGTTGGAATCGGCCACTTGGGCAATCATTTTAAAAATCGCCTGCATCGCCCGGGATCGGCCGATAATGTCAAAGGCGGGTATCCGCTCACGATCCAGCAAATCGTGCAGGCGCCGGTTTTCTTCTTCCATCGCCCTGTTGTGTACCTCTTTGGCAAGCAGTTCGGCTACCGCGGAGAGAATCGCCACCTCCTTTTCTATATCATCGACTTTTTTTACAGCCTTGTCCGCCGACAACACCCCCACAACCTGAGAGCCATAGTTTATCGGAACACAAATGAATGATAATTCTGCACGGTTCAGAAGGCGGCGGGCGCCGGTCCTATCCAGAAAATGCAGCTCTTGCCCCAGATTCTTAATGGCAAGCGGCCTTCCTGTCTGTGCGACCTTGCCGGTAATCCCTTCTCCGGGCAGGTAGGTGATTTTCGTGTTCTTGATATCGGCGCCATACACAACATCCAGCCACGCTTCTTTGGTTTCACTGTCCAAAAGGGATATCATCCCGCGCTGCATCCCCAGACGTACGCTCATCTCCCGCAGAACCTGCGTAATCTGTTCCTTCAGATCGCCCGGCTTTGCCAGAATCCTCGCGATTGCATGCAGTGTATCCATTTCTTCGAAACTACGGATGCCAGCACCGCTCATTCTCCCTGTTTTATCCTCCTTTGCCTGCCTCAATAGACGCTTTTTGACATAAAAATGCAATAAATATATGCTTAACCCAAATAACCATTAAATTCAAATTACTCTTGACCGCATCCCTCCGCTTAGTGTATCAGTCAAACCGTATTTGGCCATAATTTTTTTCTAAGGTAGAAAATGCGCCCCCAGGGAAAATCAACTGAAAGCAACCTCGGTAAATCATTCCCAAGTGATGATAATGATTCAACCTGTCAGGAGATTGACGAAGCCAAAAAGACCTTGCAGGCCGCCTATCTCTGGATGAAGCACCGGACGGATGGCCTTGAAGAGCGTAAATACACGGAAAGCATAATTTTTTGCATTATCGGCGACGGACGTATTGTAGGTTAGACAGAGGCGGCTTCCCTGCTGGTAAAAAAAATGGGGAAACCCTGCAGAATAACAATATTAATGATTTCATTAAATTAGCAGATAACAAGACAAGAGAAGATTAAATGTATTTAAAGTATTGGGGCTTGCAAAAATTCCCTTTTGAAAATACGCCTGACCCGGAGTTCTTTTTCTTTTCGGCCGAGCACGAGGAGGCACTTTCCAGGGTCACCTATGGCATTAAGCGCAACAAGGGCGCCTTGCTGTTGACAGGTGAAATCGGCAGCGGCAAAACCCTTTTGAGCCGCATTTTGATTAAACAGATGGCGGCAGAAAATCTTGACATAGGTCTGATCAACAACCCGTCACTGACGCCTTTGGATTTCCTTACCGAAACCCTTTATCAGTTCGGCCTGCCTGTTGCAGCCAACACAAAAACGGAAATGCTCAAAACTCTGAACAAAAGACTGATGGACAATGCCAACGGCAACAAGACGACCCTTTTAATCATTGACGAGGCACAGACGATATACAAAGATACATTTGAAGAAATCCGCCTGCTCTTGAATTTTCAGATGAACGATCGCTATCTGCTGAATCTGCTCTTTCTGGGACAACCGGAGCTGCGTGATATTATAAAGGAAAATAAGCAACTCGATCAGCGCATCGCCATCCGCTATCATCTCAACCCCCTGAGCAGTTGCGATACGATACAATATATACTCTTTCGCCTGGACAAGGCGGGGATCACGAAAAATATATTTTCAGAAGAGGCCTTCGATGCCATCTGCGCCTACTCCGGCGGCGTTCCCCGTAAAATCAACAACATCTGTGATCTGGCCCTGTTAATTGGTTTTGGCTTGAGGGTTGAGACAATAGATCAGAAGATTGTTTCAGGCATTATCAAGGATTCGTTATAAAACGGCCCTGTAAACCAGTAAACAACTGTATTTACACAATATCCTGCCCTTTCATCTGACCAAAATTGAAAGCTGTGTATGAATAGCGCCGTTCATCATGCAATAAATGCCGCGCCGATATCGGAGTTCACTGCGGAACTTCACAAAAAAGCCGCAAAAATGGGAGTTAATATCGATCGGCAACAACTCAGCCTTTTTGGAATGTACTATCAAGAATTGGTTTTCTGGAATCGGCTGATAAATCTTGTCTCCGAACGTTCCATGGGGGAGATAATAGAGCGACATTTCGTAGATTCCCTTACGCCGCTTCCGCTGCTGAAGCAGGACGGCGGGTGTCTTCTGGATTTGGGAAGCGGGGGCGGTTTCCCGGGCCTGCCGTTGAAGATCATGCTGCCGAAGATGCACGTATTTCTTGTCGATGCTTCCAGAAAAAAAACCTCCTTCCTCTCCAACATGGTGCGGATGCTTGATCTTACGGAAACAAGCGTGCTCCGGGAAAGGATAGAAGAGTTGGCCGAGAGGGAAGATTTTAAGGGGCAATTTGACACAGTAATCTCCAGAGCGGCCCTTAAATTAGATCAACTGCTTATTTTTTCTGCATTTTTTCTTAAAAATGGTGGTCAGCTTGTCGCCATGAAAGGCGCTGACGCGACAGCGGAAATCAAGACCGCTGAAGCAACAGCCGCTGCCGTTGGAATGACTTTTTCCGGTGAAGCTCCGCAAGACGCATCAACAAAGAATTCACTAAAAAAAATAATCATTTATAAGCGACTATAATTTTTGTTTCTTTTAAAAATCGTTGTAAGGGCGATCGTTTTGTGTTAGCGTCAGCCCATTGAATTGAGGGTTTATTTATGTTCTCTTTTTGGGCGTTATGAGAAAAATAATAAGCGTTGCCAACCAGAAGGGCGGTGTCGGCAAGACCACGACAGCGATAAATTTATCTGCTTCTCTGGCCGCAGCCGAAAAAAGAACCTTACTGATAGATGCGGATTCTCAGGGAAACGCCTCCAGTGGAATTGGCATAACAACTGAAAATATAAACGATAAAAATCTTTATCGCTGTTTGATTGACAATTATCCTTTAGAACTGGCCGCCATCGGGACCCAGATGCCGTACTTGGATATAATTCCGGCCAATCAGGATCTGATCGGGGTGGAACTTGAATTCGTATCTTTGGAGGATCGGGAAAAGAGACTGAAAAATCTCCTGCGCAACCTGGATACGGACTATGATTATATAATTATAGATTGTCCTCCCTCGCTTGGCTTTCTTACGGTCAATGCGCTGGTGGCCTCGGATTGTCTGTTGATTCCCCTGCAATGCGAATATTTCGCAATGGAGGGATTGGGCCATCTGCTCAATACAATGGAACTTATAAGAAAACGTTTAAACCCTACGCTTTATTTGGCAGGCATTTTACTTACCATGTACGATTCGCGAAATTTACTTTCCAGGCGTGTAAGCGACGATGTGCGAGCTCATTTCGGAAATCTTGTTTTTAAAACGCTTATTCCCAGAAATGTGCGCTTATCGGAAAGCCCCAGCCATGGCCTTCCCATCATCCTTTATGATATCAAATCCCGGGGAGCGGTGTCTTATATGGATTTGGCAAAAGAAATAATCAACAATGGGAGGTTTTAATGCCGCGAACAAATTCCCTTGGCAGGGGCCTTGGCGCAATGTTTCCCGATCTTGTCAATCCTGCGGGAGATCGTGATCAACCTTCC
This sequence comes from uncultured Syntrophus sp., assembly GCA_964552725.1. Classification (GTDB taxonomy): domain Bacteria; phylum Desulfobacterota; class Syntrophia; order Syntrophales; family UBA5619; genus DYTH01. The sequence continues at coordinate 36,581 of CAZKHU010000003.1, read as the reverse complement.
TTTGTAATGTGCGGAATTGAAGAGCTCGAACCCAACCGTTTTCAGCCTCGCGTTGATTTTAACGACGATGCCCAAAAAGAGTTGATAGCGTCCGTTAAAAAAAATGGCGTTATCCAGCCAATCATCGTTCGCAAGGCCAAAAACGGTTATGAGATAGTAGCCGGTGAAAGACGCTGGCGGGCGGCCCAGGCATCGGGAATGAAGGAAGTTCCTGTTATCATTCGTCAAGCGAGCGACCGGGAGCTGGCAGAACTTTCACTTGTGGAAAATATCCAGCGCGAATCGCTCAATCCAATAGAAGAGGCTCGGGCCTATACTGTACTTGCAGGGACGTTTTCTCTTTCCCAGGAGGATATTTCTGCACGAGTGGGGAAGGACCGCTCAACCGTCGCTAATGCCATCAGACTCCTCAAGCTTCCGGAAGAAATACAAAAGGGTATAATCGGGAAAAAAATATCTGCCGGTCATGCCCGGGCGCTTCTTTCCCTGGATATTCCGGAACTGCAGATCAAAACCTTCAAAACGATCCAAAAAAGGGATTTGAATGTACGCGAAACGGAAAATTTGGTAAAAAGGCTTAAAACAAACCCCGAAAAAAAGAAAAAACAATCCCTTGACAAATACATTGAAGAGTTACAGAAGGAGCTGTCTGCTCATTTGCTTGCGCCTGTTAACATAAAAAATCGTAAAAGCTCCGGCGCTATCGAAATAAGATATGCAAATCCCCGGGAATTGGATCGTCTCGTCCGTTTTCTGCTGGAACGATGAAAATAAAATTTCAGAAACTTTATCAACAACTGTTGATAACAATGTTGATAGAAATGGGTTTTGTATAAATGCCTTGGAATAAAGCAGTTAAAATAATAAAGGAAAAAATAACAAAACAGAATTTTGATACCTGGATAAATCCCGTCCAATTGCAGTCTGTTGAAGAGGGCCGTATTGTTTTAAATGTACCCAATCGTTTCTTTCGTGACTGGTTGCAGGAACATTATTTATCACTGATCCGCGAATCACTGCTGTCAGAAACTGGTATAATTTATAATATTGATTTCATTATTAAAAATGAATCAGCAAAAAACAGCTCTCCTTTTGTGAAAACAGATGAGTTGATTTTGGATAACGGCAAAACAAAGACTTCCCGGGAAAAACTCCACAAGACCCTGAATTCGAACTATAGTTTTGATCGTTTTGTTGTCGGCTCCAGCAATCAATTTGCCCATGCCGCAGCCTTTGCAGTTGCCGAACAGCCAGCCAGAAACTATAATCCGTTGTTTATTTATGGCGGTGTTGGACTGGGAAAAACCCACCTGGTAAACGCTATTGGATTAAAGACGATTCAGCTTTTTCCCGATATGAATGTAGTTTATGTCTCGGCGGAGGTGTTTATGAACGATCTAATAAACTGCATTCGCTACGACAAGATGCAAAAATTCCGGGAAAGATTTAGAAATATCGATTGCCTGCTCATGGATGATATACAGTTTATAGCGGGAAAAGAAAGGACGCAGGAGGAATTTTTTCACACCTTCAACACTCTTCATGATGCCGGAAAGCAAATTGTGGTTACGAGTGATAAATTTCCAAAAGATATACCGAATTTGGAGGGAAGACTGCGTTCCCGATTTGAATGGGGGTTGATTGCAGATATCCAACCTCCCGATATAGAGACACGAATCGCCATCCTGGAAAAGAAGGCTAACGAAAACAATATTTCCCTGCCTGGAGAGGTTTCTCTTTTCCTGGCTACCCAATCAGAATCAAACATAAGAGAGTTGGAGGGATATTTGATCAGGGTTTCCGCATATTCCTCCTTAACCTCAAGGGCAATCGACATTGATCTTACCCGGGAGGTTTTGAAACAACTTCTATATAAAACGGAAAAGAAAGAACTGTCTATTGAAGATATAACAAAGGTTGTCTGTTCTCAATTGAGCGTAAAACTTCCCGAGATCAAGTCAAACAAGAAAAACAAGAATCTAGTGGAAGCACGACAGATTGCAATGTTTTTGGCAAGAGAGATGACAAATGCCTCCTTTCCTGATATAGGAGAAAAGATAGGGGGAAGGGATCATTCCACGGTTATTTATTCTTTTAACAAGATAAAAAAGAAACTACAGTCTGATAAACAGTTGATAGAAATGGTAGAAAAAATTAGAAACATTATTACCAGAAACAATTAGCCTTTCATTGTACTTTTATCAACAGTTTGTTATTTATAAAAGTATAATGAAAACGCTAAATAAGATATTTATCAACAGCTTTAACAGGACCTACTACTATTACTGTTTTTCTTTATAAAAAATCTTTTAAAGAATATTTACAATAAAAGAAAAAGAAAGGATGAGGTTTAAAATGGAATTTAATATCAAAAGAGAAACATTTCTTGCGGGAATTCAAAAGACATTGGGTATTGTAGAGAAAAAAACAACAATGCCGATATTGAATAATCTCTTGCTCCGAGCTGTTTCCAATAAAATAAAAATAATGGCAACAGATATGGAGATAGGTCTGGTATCAAGTTATGAAACAGACGTTGTTGAGGAAGGGGAAATAACCCTTTCTGCCCGCAAACTGTATGAGATGGTGAGAGAGATACAGGGAGAGAATATCCACGTCGTAAAAAATGAAAAAAACGTAGTAATAATAACATGCAATAAGGCTGTTTATAGAATACTTGGAATTCCTGCCGATGATTACCCCGTTATTGAAGAGAATGATAATTTTACATTTTACAGACTCAGGGGAAATATTCTCAAAGAATTGATGAGAAAAACATATTTTGCAATTTCCAGTGACGAGATGAGAAAGAATCTGACCGGTGTTTTACTGGAAACGGAAAGAAAGGGAGATTCGTTTGTAATTCGTATGATTTCCACTGATGGCCATCGACTCTCGTTTGCAACGGCGGAGACGGGCAGTAATGATTTTCTGGTAACCGACCTCCATAAAAATATTATTATCCCCAAAAAGGGAGTGGGAGAGATAACTCGTCTTTTGGACGATAATGAAGGTGAATTTATTGAAATCGGTGTAAATAATGGCTTGTTGATAATTAAAACAGACCGAACGGTATTGAGGGCCAGTTTGATAGATGGTGATTTTCCGGATTACAAACGGGTAATCCCGGGAGAGAAGGGAGTGGTAATAAGAATAGACAGGGATAAATTACTGCACGCTGTCCGGAGAATGTGCGTTGTTTCGTCAGAAAAGTATAACGGTATGATCATGACCGTATCCAGAATGAAACTTTCCTTCAATTCCATCAATAGCGATATAGGCGAGGCCAATGACGAGATTGATGCAGATTATGATGGTGAGGAAAGAAGTATCGGATATAACGTTAAATATCTTGCTGATGCAGTGGAGGTTATTGAAGAGGAAAGGGTAGATTTTGAAATAAACGAAGATATGAGACCGACAATCCTGAGGGGAAGCGGTAATGATAATTATTTTTGCATTATCATGCCATTAAAAATATAAGTATATAATTTATTTGTTATAATAACGGGAAGGAACCGCATGGAAGTAATGAATGAAAAACAGGATCAAAATAAATTGAATCTGCCGTCGGATAGTGAATATTATGGCGCAGACAGTATCAAGGTGCTTGAAGGACTGGAGGCGGTCCGGAAGCGTCCGTCAATGTATATCGGAAGTACAAGTAAGGAGGGATTGCACCATCTTGTTTATGAGATTGTCGATAACAGCATAGATGAGGCTTCGGCTGGATTTTGCGATAAGATCACCGTGATAATAAGAATGGACAATAGTATTCTTGTTGAAGACAACGGCCGGGGAATTCCCGTTGCCATGCATAAAACAGAAGGAATATCCGCAGCAGAGGTAGCCCTTACAAAACTTCATGCCGGCGCAAAATTTTCCAACGACAGCTACAAAATATCCGGTGGACTTCATGGCGTGGGCGTGTCTGTGGTAAATGCCCTTTCTATATCTCTGGAACTGGAAGTACGCAGGGATGGGGGGGTTTATACGCAGTCATATTCAAGAGGCGTGCCTAATGCCCCCTTGAAGATGACTGGAAAAACCGAGACTCGGGGCACCAGGATAATCTTCAAACCCGACGATACTATTTTTGAAGATACGGAATTCAGTTTCGATATTCTTTCCAATAGATTAAGAGAATTGGCATTTTTAAACTCGGGCATAAAAATAACCCTGATGGATGAAAGGGTGGATCGTCAAAGTGAGTATTTTTATGAGGGCGGCATAGTTTCTTTTGTGGAGTACATAGACCGCAATAAAAAGGTTCTTATTAAAAATCCGATATATATATCCGGCTCCAGGGAAGATTGCAATGTGGAGGTAGCCCTCCAGTACAACGATACCTATGCGGAAAACATCTTTTCGTTTGCAAACAGCATCAACACGACGGAAGGAGGAACGCACCTTGTGGGTTTCCGGTCTGCTCTGACCAGGGTAATCAACAATTATGCGACAAGCGGCAATTTTTTAAAAAACGGCAAGGAATCATTAAAAGGAGAGGATCTGCGGGAGGGTCTTTCCTGTGTAATAAGCGTGAAGATAAGAAACCCTCAATTCGAGGGGCAAACGAAAACAAAACTGGGCAATAGCGATGTAAAAGGGCTTGTCGAGGGAATTGTTTACGATAAAATAAGCACTTACCTTGAAGAAAATCCAGCGGTGGCGAAACAGTTGATCGGAAAGTTTATTGATGCGGCCAGGGCCAGGGAAGCGGCCCGTCACGCCCGTGAACTTACCCGCAGAAAAACAGCGCTGGAGGTGGGCTCGCTGCCCGGAAAACTGGCTGATTGTCAGGAACGCGATCCCTCTCGCAGCGAGATTTATCTTGTCGAGGGGGATTCCGCCGGCGGCTCGGCAAAACAGGGTCGCGACCGGAAAAATCAGGCGATTTTACCGCTGCGCGGCAAGGTGCTTAATGTAGAAAAGGCGCGTTTTGACAAGATGCTGCAAAACGAAGAGCTGAAGGTTATCATAACTGCCCTGGGCGCGGGAATCGGCGCTGACGATAAGGATATAAGCAGGCTGCGTTATCAGAAGATTATTATCATGACCGATGCCGATGTTGATGGTCTTCATATTCGTACGCTTCTTCTCACATTTTTCTTTAGACAGATGAGGGAGATCATTGAAAGGGGATATCTTTATATCGCCCAACCGCCACTTTTTAAAATAACCAATAAAAAACAGGAATTATACATCCACAATGAACAGACGATGCAGGACTACGTTCTGGAAAACGGCGTCAGCAAGATACGTTTGCTGGTAGAAGAGGGGGGGGCTCAGCAGGTTATAACCGGAAAGCGGTTAACAGATAATATCCGCAAGGCTATCCGCATAGATACAATATTGAAAAGGTTTGAAAAAGAGGGATATGACCGGGAGGTTATTGCCGTTTTGGCGGCAGACGGGTTTTTGATTGAAAAAACCTTTACGGATAGGGAGTCATTGGAAAAAATCGCCGCGAGGGTCTCCGGGGCAATCGGAAAGAAGATGGAAAGCTTTGCGCTGCAATTCGATCAGGAATTGGGGACCTGGAAAATAGAATTCAGTCTTTGGTCAAACAATAAAAGCATAAAAAATATCTTTAGCGTTGACACATTTAAACTACCTAAATTTACAGAAATAAAATCACTGTTTATTCAGATTGAATCCCTGGGAAAGGCGCCTTATAAAGTTAGCTCCATAGGGGAAGCGGAAAACGGGGAGGAGAGCAACATAGAGACGGCAGAGACGTTGAGTGATTTGGTGGAATATATTGTCAAAACAGGCAAGAAAGGAATAGCGGTTCAGCGATACAAGGGTCTGGGAGAGATGAATCCGGAACAATTGTGGGAAACGACCATGAATCCCGAAAAGAGGACATTGCTTCAGGTTCTGATAGAGGACGCCGTTGCCGCCGACGAGACCTTCACCACGCTTATGGGCGATCAGGTTGAGCCGCGCAGGGAGTTCATTTTTAAAAACGCAATGTACGCATCCAATCTGGACGTCTAAAAAGCAGAGCCAATTGCAAAACCATTTGTCATTCCCGAAAGCGAAGCTTAATGTTCATAATGTTTTTATCGGGAAAGCGAAGCTTAATGTTCATAATATGGTTTTTCAGGCAGTTAGAACCAGATTCCCGCTCAGAATCGTTGCGGGAATGACAATAATGGGGAGTTTTGCAATTGTCTCAAGCATAATGATCATATAACGGTTCTTAAATATTCAAGGAGAAAAACAACTTAATGGAAAACCTGTTCGAAAAGACAGTTGTAATCAATATAGAAGATGAAATGAAGCGCTCCTATGTGGACTATGCAATGAGCGTGATCATCGGCAGGGCGATCCCGGATGTGCGGGATGGTTTGAAGCCGGTGCATCGTCGCGTTTTATTTGCAATGCATGAGATGGGAAACCGCTGGAACAAGCCCTATAAGAAATCAGCGAGAATCGTCGGCGATATCATCGGAAAATACCACCCTCATGGCGATTCAGCAGCATACGACACCATTGTGCGCATGGCCCAGGACTTCTCGATGCGCTACCTGCTGGTCGATGGTCAGGGAAATTTCGGCTCCATAGATGGCGACCCGCCGGCGGCAATGAGGTACACCGAAGTAAGAATGGAGAGAATCTCCGAAGAGCTGCTTGCCGATCTGGAAAAAAACACTGTTAATTTTGCGCCCAATTATGATGAATCGCTGGAGGAGCCGACGGTTTTGCCGGCGAAGGTGCCGCTTTTGATATTAAACGGTTCGGCAGGCATTGCCGTCGGTGTTGCGACGAACATTCCTCCTCATAATCTCAGAGAGGTAGTGGAGGGAACGATTGCGATGATTCACGATCCCGAGATAACCGTTGAGGGATTGATGAAATACATCCAGGGGCCGGATTTCCCTACCGCCGGGTTTATTAACGGAAGGGAGGGAATCCTCTCGGCATACCGGACCGGACGGGGTATAATAAGATTGCGTTCCCGCTCTCTGATAGAGAAAAACGCCCGCAACGATCGCGAGAGCATAGTGGTTACGGAGCTGCCCTATCAAGTAAATAAAGCCAACTTGATCAAACAGATATCCGAGTTGGTGAAAGAAAAGAAGATTACCGGCATCTCCGACTTGCGCGATGAGTCCGACCGCGAGGGGATACGGGTTGTCATCGATTTGAAACGCGATGAAATGTCGTCGGTTGTTTTAAATCAGCTTTACAAGCATACCCAGATGGAAACAACGTTTGGGATCATCATGCTGGCCATTGAGCATGGGCAGCCCAAGGTATTTAATCTTAAGCATATTCTCCAGAGTTTTCTTGAGTTTCGGAAAGATGTTGTAGTGCGCAGGACAACCTTTGAGCTTTCCAGGGCAAAGGAAAGGGCCCATATCCTCGAGGGGTTGATTATCGCCCTCGACAGAATCGACGAGATCATAGTTCTGATCAAGGCAGCCAAGAATCCCACAGAGGCCCAGACGGCGCTTTGCGAGCGATTCGGTCTGAGTGAATTGCAGGCGAAGGCGATTCTGGAGATGCGCCTGCAGCGTCTTACAGGTCTCGAACGGGAAAAAATAGAAACGGAATATGCAGAGATAACCTTGATCATCAACAAGCTTCAGGGAATACTCGATGATCCTCAGAAGGTGCTCGATGTAATTATCGAAGAACTGCTGGACATCAAAGAACGATATGGCGATGAAAGGCGTACGGAAATAGTTGTAAGCGCAGAGGAAATAAATATAGAAGACATGATCGTGGAAGAAGATATGGTCGTAACGGTTTCTCACACCGGCTATATAAAGCGAAATGCCGTGAGTCTTTATAAAAGCCAGCGCCGGGGTGGTCGCGGCAAGATCGGGATGGGAACCAAAGAGGAAGATTTTGTAGAGCGGATATTTATAGCCTCCACTCATCACTACGTTTTGATTTTTACCAACCGGGGCCGCATGTACTGGTTGAAGGTATATCAGATACCTCAGGGGGGGAGGGCAAGCAGGGGCAAGGCCATTGTAAATCTTATCAACATTGCCAGCAATGAAAAGGTGGCCGCGGTTATTTCCGTTCGCGAGTTTACGGGCGACCGCTCGGTGGTCATGGTAACCAGAAAGGGAACGATAAAAAAGACGAAGCTTTCCAAATTCTCCAACCCGCGCGCAGGGGGGCTGATCGCCATTTCCGTTGATCCGGATGACGACCTGATCGGGGTTCAGGTTACCCTGGGCAGCCAGGACATTTTTCTGGGCACCAGACAGGGGAAATCGATCCGTTTCAAGGAGGATGACGTCCGCGATATGGGACGAGCCGCTCGTGGCGTCAGGGGAATCTTGATGAATTCCGACGACCAGGTGGTCGGAATGGAGATTCCTACGGAGGGAAACACGATCCTGACGGTTTCCGAGAATGGTTATGGCAAACGGACGGAAATTGGCGAGTACCGTCTGCAGACCCGGGGCGGCAAGGGGACAATCAACCTGAAGACGTCTGTAAAAACCGGGAATGTATCGGGAATACTTCAAATTTCCGGGAATGAGGACATCATGTTGATCAGCGATGCCGGGCGGATCATTCGCATGAGCGCCGAAGAAGTCAGGGTTATACATCGCAGTACGCAAGGGGTGCGCCTGATTGACATCGCGGAAACGGAAAAATTGGTAGGAGTGGCCCGCGCCGAGCGCGATGAAGAACGGGACAACGGCGAGGGCGTGGAAGATGTGGACCCGGAGGCGGAACAAAACGATGAACCGACGCTGGACTTTGACGAATAGAAGATGAAAAACCATGCAGAGCGTTTAAAAAAAACACGGTGTTTCTTGATTGCATTGTGCCTGGCGGCGATTGTCGCCTGCGCGCCCCGGGAGGTAGTACAGCCGACTTCTCCTAAAAATCCCACCCCTGCCCGGATCGCCGTTGTGCTGGGGGCCGGCGCCGCGCGGGGATTTGCGCATATAGGTGTTTTGAAGGTCATGGAATCGCATAAAGTGCCAATAGACATCCTTGTCGGCACGAGCGTCGGAAGCCTGGTCGGGAGTATTTACGCGGCCGGATTCAATGCATTTCAAATCCAGAAGATGGCCATGAACCTTCAGAAAGACGAGGTGATTGATTATATATTGCCGGACAACGGTTTTATCCGCGGCGAGAAACTGGAGAATTTCGTTAATAAAACAGTGAATCGCATGCCGCTCGAAAAAATGCGGATTCCCTTGCGGGTTGTAGCAACCGACATTCGCACCGGCGAAGAAGCGGTTTTTGCGACCGGCAATACCGGCTGGGCAGTACGGGCAAGCTGTTCCGTGCCGGGGGTTTTTAAACCTGTGCAGATTGGCAAGAAAACTTACGTAGACGGGGGCGTGGTAAGTCCCGTAGCCGTCAATGCCGCCCGCCAGGCCGGCGCCGATGTGGTAATCGCCGTTGATATATCGATCGGCCCGAGCAGTTCTACGCCACAAGGAACGATAGACACGATCCTGCAGGCGGTCGATATCATGCATGCGCGGATTTCGGAAATTCAACTGCGCAACGCCGACGTTATCATCAAGCCCAAGGTCGGACATATCAGGGCTGCCGATTTTGAGAAACGCGACGAGGCCATCCTCGAGGGAGAAAAAGCCGCATCAATGGCCATGCCGCAAATCCAGCAGATACTCGCCCGGCTCCGCCAGGAAGGAAGACTGGCAAATTAACTGTTTTTATCCATATCGTTACTTCTCTGAAGCGGACGACAACCTTAAGGAGGAAGGACAATGGACATTTTGCAAGCGCTTGTAATGTTTATGACAATAGCTGCACCAGCGACCGCCGCCACCGGTAATTTTGAAACGGATCTCATTCACACAACGGCGGGGGATCTCGGCATCACCTTTCTTGGCCACTCTTCGCTGTATTTTACCTTCAACGGCAAGGTTATTTACAATGATCCCGTCGGCAAAGCGGAGGATTATAAAAGGCTGCCCCGCGCCGATATTATTCTGGTGTCGCACGAACATTTCGATCATTTTGATCCGGACACTATCGCCGCTATAAGTACCGCAAAAACAAAGATTGTCTTGACCGAGCCCTGTTTCCGGAAACTTGGCCGGGGGGAGGTGCTGAAAAATGGCGACAAGACAAACATGGACGGCATAAATATCGAAGCTGTTCCCGCCTACAACATTCTTCATATGCGCGCTCCCGGTCAGCCGTTTCATCCGCGGGGAAGCGGGAATGGCTATATTGCAACATTTGGAGATAAAAGGGTTTATATAGCGGGAGATACAGAGAACATAAAAGAAATGCAGTCGCTCGGAAAAATAGACGTTGCCTTTTTACCCATGAATTTGCCTTACACAATGACCCCGGAAATGGTGGCGGCCGCCGCCCGGATGCTGAAACCGGCGATCCTTTACCCCTACCATTACGGAGAAACCAACACCAGCCGGATCGTTTTTCTCCTTAAAGACGACAAGGAGATAGAGGTCCGGATACGCCGGATGCCTTAGTGCGGCAGGGCAATTTTGCGCTTTACCTTGTGCCTACATATATTGGATTGGCGAATACCCAGGGACGATAGCGCCCAAAGGCGGGCAGATATGCTTCTATCCGGTAAACACCCGCGCTCTGAACCGTATACGACAACTCCTCTCCAAACGTTTCCTGAATTAACCGGCCGTTGTGGATAAGCCTTATCCTTGCCGGACGGGGAAAAGATGCCCGCAGTCCGGCATTTCCGTGGAGCAGAAAATGATCTCCGATCGCGGCTTCTGATTGTTGATCGTCAATAGTCACGTTGAAACCCGCCGCTGAATGAAAATAATCGAGGGAAACATAACAATGTCCTTTTTTCAGGGAACTTAGGACATCCCTGATGTCGTCCTGGCCGTTGCCGGTCAACGGGCGCTCCGTCAAGATATGCGTTCGAAGCAGGTTAAGAACCCGAGTAAAGGGAAAAACCGGCACATTAAAGCCCAATACACGTTTCAACGTGTCGTGATTGTCCAACTCGCCGATGCCGACGACCGCTCCCTCCCTTGTCAGCATGTCCCAGCGCTCTATGGTGGCGGGGCAGGGGCCGCGAAGAAAAAAGGCCGGCGCTGCATAGCTGAGGATAGCCCTCAGCCAGCCGGTAAGACTATTTTGCCAGTCCGTCATGAAATCCCAGATGCCGAGGCCGGCATAGCCCGTTACGGACCACTCCTGCCAAGGGTACTTTTTTACACGGAACAAGCTTGTCCCCGCGTGGTCGGGATGGGCAATGAATCCAAAGCCGCCCAGAGCCGTTACCCGGTCAATGTAGAGCTGCGGAGGAAGCTCGGGTTCTTTTTCCGCGCAATCAACCGCCTTTGCATGCCCAAAGGCAAGATAGTGGTTGAAACGCGGGGCAACCTCCTCGCCCACGATCAACAGCACGCCGTTATTCCATCCCTCTAATCCATCCACCCGCGCCTGCATTGTGGAATGGTCGGTAAGAAGAACAAAATCTATTTTATTTGCCCGCGCTGCGGCGAGTATTGCCGGGACGGGTATTCGCCCGTCGTAGGAATACCGGGAGTGTAAATGGATAACTCCTGCATAGTCGTTAAATTGCATAGCCTTCTTTCTAATGCCCGGCGCTTTTGATGAGATATCCGAGTGGACAGGAGCTGCAATTCGGGGTCTTGCGACAGAAATTCTTCGCGGTATTGACGATTAAGGCGTGATACTGTTTAAAAAGAGGGACTTCGTGGGGGAGGTTGTCCATAAACAGGGCCTGCATTCCTTCATAGGACAATTTTTCAGGGATCAGGCGGTGACGGAAAAGCAGCCTTTTGGTGTAGGCGTCAATTACAAAGATCGGCTTTTCGCAGGCGTAAAGAAGAATGCTGTCCGCCGTCTCCCGCCCCACGCCCCAGACGCCCAGGAGCTTTTCCCGAAGAACAGGCAGGGTTTCTTTTTGCATCTCTTCAACGCTGCCGGCATAAGATTCCATGAAAAACCTCACCAAGGCCTTCAGTCTGGCAGCCTTAAGGTTATAGTAGCCGGAGGGACGGACCAGGAGGGCCAGTTCTCCCGGTTTAATCTTCGATATTGCATTGGGCAGGAGAAGTCCGTTATCCCGTAACGCGGTCAGTGCCTTTTCGACGTTCGCCCAGGCGGTGTTCTGTGTAAGAACGGCGCCGACCATCACCTCAAAGGGATTGTCTGCCGGCCACCAATGCAGGTCGCCGAAGCGCTCTTCTAACCGTCCGTAAATAACGAGCAGTTCATTGCGAAGGTTTATCCCCAACATGCCTCTGCCGGGCAAGAGTGCCCGGTCAGGAGAAAAAGATAGATGTGAACCGTCAATGGCTGCCATTCCTTATTTTACAAGAGGCACGAAGAAGGTCGTCCTTCCCCTCTTGATCAGAAGAAGAATGTTTCCCTTGGCGCCGGCCTTTGCAATCTCGTTTTTATACTCCTTAATTGTCGTCACCTTTGCCTTGTTCACCTGGAGAATAATATCCTGCGGCTGGATTCCTACTTCATCCGCAAGACTTCCTCCCTGGACATCGACGACGATTAGCCCCTTCTTGACCGGCAGGCCCAATTGACCGGCTATCTCGGGCGTTATCTCCTGCACGGACATCCCGAAGGCTTCGCCGGAAATTTTTGCGGAGGCTGTTTCTGATTTGTCTGTCCTTTCGGCGATTAATATTGGGAATATTTTTTCCTGTCCGTCGCGGACAACCTTGACCTTGATGGTTTCGCCAACCCGCAGGCCGGCAATGATGAGCAAAAGTTCATGAGTGTTTGCGACCGTCTTGCCATTTATCTCCGTTATCACGTCCCCGGCCCGCAAGCCGGCCTTTTCGGCCGGATCGCCAGCCACTACGTCGGAAATCAGGGCGCCCTTCTGATCTTTTAGCCGCAGGCTTTTGGCTATATCTTCACTTATGTCCTGTACCGATACCCCCATCCACCCCCGGGTTACCTTTCCCCGGGATTTGAGATCCGGGAGGATAGTCTTTGCCATGCTGATCGGGATCGCGAAGCCGATCCCCTGTCCCTGCGCGACAATGGCCGTGTTTATCCCGATTACCTGACCCGCCATATTGAAAAGCGGCCCGCCGCTGTTGCCCGGGTTGATGGAGGCGTCCGTCTGGATAAAGTTGTCATAAGGTCCTGCTCCGATCACCCTTCCCTTGGCGCTGACAATCCCCACGGTAACGGTCTGTTCCAGTCCAAACGGATTGCCGATGGCCATAACCCAGTCGCCGACCCGCAGCTTTTCCGAGTCCCCCGTCTCCGCCACAGGCAGACTTTCCGATGGCTTGATTTTAATCAGGGCGATGTCCGTTTTGGCATCTTTTCCGATGACCTTGGCATCATACTCCTTGCCGTTGGAAAGCTTTACAAGGATTTTGTCTGCCTGCTCGACGACATGATTATTGGTAAAGATATATCCGTCATGGCTGATGATAAAACCGGAACCCAGGCTCTTCTGCTTGAATTCCCTCTGGGGAACATCGCCAAAAAAGCGTTCAAAAAAATCATCGCCGCCAAAATATCGTCCCAGAGGCGATCCTTCGAACGGCGATAGCGCCCCACCCCCGCGGATTATCTTGGTAGTGCTGATGTTTACCACGGAAGGTTTTAATCGCTCCGCCAGATCGGCAAACGATAACGGCGCCTGTGAAGCGGGAGAGGAGGAGACGGCTGAAGCCTCCTGTACATCCGGAACCGGCGACGATCTGAAAAATGAGGAACGCAGCACCTCAACGGCAGAAACGATAAAAAAACCAATCAAAAAAGCAATGAGAAACATGACGAAGCTTTTCCGTCCCTTATGTTCCGTTTTCATCTTCTCCTCCAGTGCCAATATTAATTAAGCTGCCTCTATCGAAAAGGCCTTTTCGCTGTAAGATATGCGTTAGCTGTCATTTGTCAATACATATCGGTCAGCCATCTTCAAGGAACAGATGCAGCGTTTGCTGCAAAGATTCTGACGGCATAATGGCGCTACGGTTCTTATGCTTCTGCATCCACGTTGTTGACAAGACGTCCGATCTTTTCTATTTCGATGACTATCTCGTCGCCTTTTTTGAGAAAAACCGGCGGTTTTCTGGCGAAACCAACCCCTTCGGGGGTTCCCGTAAGAATTACCGTTCCGGGCAGCAGCGTAAGGGACTGGCTGAGATCGCTGATCAGCGCCGGGATATCGAAAATCATGTCCGCCGTATTCGATTCCTGCATAATCCTGCCGTTCAATATAGAGCAAAGGCGAAGTTTGTCCGGGTTGGGAATTTCGTCGCTTGTGGCGATGCAGGGCCCCAATGGACAGAAGGTGTCGAAGCTTTTTCCGCGCGACCATTGCCGTTTCTGTTTTTCAATCTGCCAGTCCCTGGCGCTGACGTCATTGGCGCAGCTATATCCCAGCACATATTGCAAGGCCTCGTCCCTGCGGACGTTCTTTGCCTTTTTACCGATAACGATGGCAAGTTCGGCCTCATAGTCAACCTGGTCGGGCCCCGCGGCGGGCAGTATTATTGTTTCGCCGGGACCAATTACACTTGTCGTTGCCTTAATAAACAAAACGGGAATTTCCGGGCGGCTGACCTTCGTTTCTTCGGCGTGCCGACCGTAATTCAAGCCAACGGCAAGGATATTCGGCGGGTCCAGCGGGGCCAGCAGCCGGGATATTACCGCATATCTGTTTGTTTTTTCAAGCTTCCCCAGCAACGCTCCCTCCAGAACCAGCGCCTTCCCCGGCCTGTTTTCGTCTATCGCCCCCAGACTGATATCGCCATTCTCGGTTACAAAGCGTACAATTTTCATGAGTTGCCCCCCTAAATTATTCTCTTTCCCCTGCCGGCACGGGAAGAAAATTGATCATTTTCACACTGTTTACGGGTTGCCGGTTGCCTGGTCTATACAACTCTTACCCGTTTCATCCAGCTTGTCCGATCCCAACCGGAGGGTTCGCTCTCTTCCGGGAGGGGAATCAATCCGCATTTACGGGCGAAATAACGATGAAACTCCAAAGAGGGCGTCAATTCCGGATGAAAGACCGTTGCCAGAACACCCGGGGATTCGGCTGCCGCGATGAAATCGTCCAGACGCAGCAGAAGATTGACTCCGTCGCCGACACAAGTGATCTTCGGCGCGCGGATGAAGGTAAGCGGTATTGGCGACCGGGAAACTTCCGGCACGGAGGCTATGCAGGAAAAACTGTCCAGTTGGCTGCCAAAGCTGTTCCGCTCTATCTCCACGTCGAGCAGCCCCAGATGAGGGGACTCGCCCCTTATTGTTCGGGCGAGCAGGATGGCCCCCGCGCAAGTTCCCCAGATTTTCATGCCCTCTTTGTACCGGCCGAGTATGATCTGATCGAGGTCAAAGATGCGCAGCAGCCGGGAAAGACAGGTACTCTCGCCGCCGGGGATAATAAGTCCCGACAGATTTTCAAATTCTTCTGCGCGCTTGACGGGGCGACACGGTATTCCGATGCGCTCCAGATGATCAAGATGCTCAAATACGTCGCCCTGGAGATTCAGCACTCCAATTGTTCCGTGGGGGTTCTCAGTCCCGGTGCAATCAAAACCGCTCATTGTTTCAGCATTGCAAAAACTACCATCCACGGCCGGCCAGCAGATGTTCCGCGGGAATGGAGGAAATTTCGAGTCCCGGCATTGCCCCGCCTATATCCATCGACGCTTCGAGTACCTTGCCGGGATCGTTGAAATAGGCGGTTGCCTTGACGATTGCCCGGGCGCGCTTGGCGGGCGTTTCTGACTTGAATATGCCGGAGCCGACAAAAACCCCGTCACAGCCCAGCTGCATCATCAGCGCTGCATCGGCGGGGGTCGCGATTCCGCCGGCGGCGAAATTGACAACCGGCAGCCGTCCGAGTTCCCGTACCTTCAACGCCAGTTCATAAGGAATGCCGTTTTCCTTGGCAAAGCCCGTAACCTCTTCCTGCGGCATGCCGACCAGCCTGCGGATTTCCCGGTTCACCGTTCTCATGTGACGCACCGCCTCAACGACATTTCCGGTGCCTGCCTCGCCCTTGGTACGGATCATTGCGGCGCCTTCGGCGATCCGGCGCAACGCCTCGCCCAGATTGCGCGCCCCGCATACGAACGGGATCAGGAATTTTGTCTTGTCGATATGGCACTCCTCATCGGCCGGCGTCAGCACCTCGCTTTCATCGATGTAATCGATCTTGAGCTCCTGGAGAATCTGCGCCTCCACGAAATGGCCAATCCTCGCTTTCGCCATGACTGGAATGGTCATGGCTTTTTTGATCTCGGAGATCATTAACGGGTCCGACATCCTTGCCACTCCGCCGTCCTTCCGGATGTCTGAAGGCACTCTCTCGAGCGCCATTACTGCCACGGCGCCCGCATCTTCGGCTATTTTCGCCTGCTCCACATTCGTAACATCCATGATAACGCCGCCTTTCAGCATCTGCGCCAACTGGACATTTAACGCATATCTTGTTGTTTCCATTATCCTTCTCCCCTCGTAATCATAGACTTTCGCAGCAGCCGTTTTTGCCATAAGGCCACCGTCTCTGTTTTTGTACGTGGCTCCGTGCTTCAGCCGCAACATTCAAGGCAGCAGAGACGCGAGGTTCGTTTTTAAGGCATTCGCGCGGTTACGTCAAGAGTAATTGTTGAGGATTTTCTCGGGGCGCTAAAAACGCCCCGTCGAGGTAATTGCAAAACTCCCCATTCTGTCATTCCCGATAGAGGCATTATGAACATTAAGCTTCGCTTTCGGGAATGACAAATGGTTTTGCAATTGCCTCCGTCGTAAAAAGGCTTTACCAGGCCCGGCACGGTAAATTTGTTCTCCGTACAAGTACCTGGTATTACATATGTACCGAAAATTACAAATCCGCTCTGTTCGGCTTTTAGATGAAACAGCTCCTGATACTAATCGCTGTTCAAAATCTATTTCCTGATCTGACTCTCCGGCGTGACGCCTTCGTTCAGAATGATCGCCTCAACCCTTCTGTTCTGCTGTCTGCCGTCCGCGGTATCATTGCCTGCCAGCGGGAACTTCTTACTATACCCAATGGTGACAATCCGGTCACCGGCAATGCCCCGTTTTTCCAGGGCGTCCTTAACGGATGCGGCGCGCTGCTCGGAAAGTATCTGATTGTACTCATTGCTGCCGACGCTGTCGGTATGCCCTTCAACGAGCAGATTCCTGTTCTGCCTTTCCTGGAGAAACGCGGCTATCCTGTCCATACTGTTCTGGGCGCTGGCATTCAGATGGGCCTTGTCAAAGGCAAACAGTACATCCCCGATCGTCAGCACGATCCCGCGGTCAGTCAATTGGCCCTGCAGCTCCGACAATTCCTTCATAAGCAGGGCAAGTTCAGCCGTTGCCTTTTCCGCCTCTCTGGCCTGGCGCTCTGCATCAGTCCTTGCCATTTCCGCCTCTCGGGCTTTTGCATCAGCCTGTGCCCTTGCCAGGGCTGCCTCTTTGGCCTGGATGTCTGCAAGAATGCTCGCCCGTTCGGCGTCACTGGTCGCCGAAGCGAGTTGCAGCCTTGAACGCTCCAGTGCAGCAGCCTTTTCATCCAAATCCTTCTGGAGCAGTTTTTTCTCCAGCAGGCTTTTCAGCAACTGCGCCTCTGCCTTTTCCTTGCCCAGTTTGACGATCTCGTTGCGCGTGACGACCCCCTCTGCAATAGCCACAGAAGTCTGCGATTTGCGCTCCGCCATGTAGGCAAGGCGGGCAATGTCATCGAACATGAACTTTTTCTCCCGCGAATCATACGGCTTCGGTGGATTGGAGAGATAGACCTTCTGTCTCACCTGCTCAGCCGCCTGTAATGTTTTTTCTGCTTCAAGAAGTGTTTTCAGGGAGTAGGATTCTACAATCGGATTGGCCTTTGCCTGGGTATAGGCCATACGCGCCTGCTCCAAGCGGTCCCTGGCGATCTGCTCGCTGGGATCAACCGCGGCGCATCCGGCCAGAACGGCTCCTACGGTAATGGCCAGGACGGTGGCCTTTAAATTTCGGGAAATGCAGCTTGAATTCATATCAACGCCTCCTTTTACATGGATAGATGTTTATTTCACGACCGGCATCTGCCTGATTTCGTCGCGCACGACCTGTATCGCCTCACGCAGCTTCATTGCGGCGCCTTTGGCCTTTTCAGTAGAAGCCATGGCCCTTGCATAATCAACGTCCACCATGGCCTCATCGACAAGCTTGCTGGCGGAAACCATATCCTTAGCCGCAACAGCCGCTTTGGCTGCCTCCAGCTTGGCCTCGGCCGACTTGAGGGGAGTCGGTGCATACACTTCAGCTTCAGCCGCTTTGGCAGCGTTGATATCATCCTGCAGTTGAGGGAAACGTGAGCTGACCGTATCCGTTGTTGCACATCCGATTACCATGCTCATGCCAGCAGCAGACAATCCTGCTACGACATATCGCGAAAATAGCTTTCTCTTCATACATACTCCTCCTTGTCATTTAAACTGCAAACCGTGGCCGGATATTCGGACCTGCGGAAACTTATTACCACCTGTTCCGTTTCCGATACTCTTTTTGGCTCCAATGCCAATGATGGCCAACACAATATCGCCTATAGACGCAAGGCCACCCCCGAATGGTTGACAAGGGCGTGGTCTTCTTTGTCTCGCGATCATAATAGCAGAAGCAAGTGACATGCCAATAGCCGAAAGAAAATCATAATAATGGATTTATCCTTATTGGCAACAGGTTAGGTTAAAAGGAACGGCGACAGGAAAAGTACGGAATAATGCGTTTGGCCTCAAGATTTGGTGGACCCTCAACATCCGGAGGGATATTTTGAAGGGAAATAGGCTGTTTATCCCGGCTCTTTTGTCTCCGGACGGACGATCCCGAGTTTATGCATCCTCGCCCTCAAGGTACTCGGGTTGAGGCCCAGAAGCACCGCCGCCCCTTCCTTTCCCTCGATACGCCATCGGGTTTCAGAAAGGATATTAAAGATTTGGTTTCGCTCTGTCTCTTCCAGGGTCTTCACGGCGGAGAAGAGGGGGGGGGATGAAAGCTCCAGTTTATCCGCCAGCCGAAAAACCGGCCCGGAACACAGGATCACGGCCCGTTCAATGATGCTTTCCAGCTCCCGGACGTTCCCGGGCCATGGGTAATCCTGCAGCATCTTCATGGTCTCCTTCTGGATCGACGTAAACTTTTTCCCCAATTTCCTGGAATACCGTTCTATGAAGGCCGGAACCATCAGCGGGATGTCATCTTTGCGCTGCCGCAGCGGCGGGACCGTGATGGGGAAGACGTTCAGCCGATAATACAGGTCCTGTCGGAACCGGCCATCGCGGGCCTCTTCCTCAAGGTTTCGATTGGTTGTCGCGATAATCCGCACGTCGACTTTGATGGTGCGGGACGAGCCCAGACGCTCAAACTCGTTGTGCTGAATAACACGGAGAAGCTTTGCCTGCAACTCCAGCGGCAGCTCCCCGATCTCGTCCAGGCAAAGAGTGGAGCCATGGGCGATCTCGAACCGGCCCATTTGCCGGGAATCGGCGCCGGTAAATGCCCCCTTCTCCCGGCCGAACAGTTCGCCCTCAATCAAATTGGCCGGCAGGGCGGCGCAGTTGACCGTGATCATAGGCCGTTCCTTGCGGGGGCTCATGTCATGGATGGCAAATGCGATCAGCTCCTTTCCCGTGCCGGTTTCACCAAGGATGAGTACCGTTGTGTTTGCCGGAGCAACCTGTTCCGCTCGATAGAGGGCATATTTGAGACCATCGCTTTCGCCGAGAATTTGGGAAAATTTATGCCTCGTTCTGATCTCTTGCCGGAGGTAAATATTTTCCGCCTCGAACCGTTCCTTCAATATTTTGACTTCATCAAGGGCCGTCCGAAGCTCAACAGTCCGCTTTGCCACCGTCTGATCGAGCCCGTCATGCGCTTTTTGCAGCGCTCTCTCCATCTTCAGGCGCTCGGTATAGTCCACCATGACGACCACGATACCTGTAAAGCCTTTATCGGTAATCAGTGAGTTTGCGCTCAGCAGAAAGGAAAAAAGCTGTTGGCGATCATCATGCTTCATCGTTACCTCAACCGCATGCAGCCCCTTGTCGCCAATTGCAGCGAGAAGGGCAAAGGGGGTTCCGTCGGGATTGAGAAGTTGAAATGCCTCGTCAAAGGGCTGGAAGATTGGGCTTCTGCCCAAGAGCCTGTTGGTTGAAAAACTTGCGCGGATGATGCGGCCCTGGTGATCGCAGAGAACCAGGATTTCCTCGGTTTGATGGAGGATTTGCGTTGTCAGTTTTTCTTCGGCCAGCATCTTTTCGTCGCGCTTATGCTCCGTCAGGTCAGTCGCCACCATGCACAAGGCGCCCGGTAAATCCGCGTGTCGAAGGGAACTTATGGAAAGCAGAGCCGGTGTGGGTCTTTCATTTCCGGTCTGCAAGGGCAGCTCCGCTTTGCCGTTTCCCTTTAAACCCTGCTCCAGCAATGCCTCAAACAATGGCAGATCCGTTGAGGATATGTATCTGTAAATTGAAGATCCCATGACTTTTTCAAGAGATCCGTTGACAATATCCGCAAAACGCTGGTTGCAGAAAAGGATTGTACCGTCGGTGGCCAGCGTGACGGCCCCTTCGTTCATGGTTTCAACCATGATCCTGTAGGGATGATCGGCCCCCGACAGTGTAAAGACCCGATCTCCTTCCGCCGTTGAGACAACCAGGCCATCCACTTCACCGTTCAAGATAGCGCGCAAAGTTTCCTCCGCCTCCATCATCCTCGCTGTAAGTTCCGGCAACTCATCCGGAAGTTGCCGGCCTGGTCTATCCGATGTGTTCATGGTTTCGCAATGATGAATTCTTGGGTTTCAGGTCGATGCCGACCAGAAATCTTTCCGTATCCGACATGTTGCCGATAAGCTTCCGGAGCGGCAAGGGAAGTTTCTTGATGAGCGTAGGGGTGGCAATAATCTGCTCTCCCCGGGCCAGCTCGGGCTGCTGGTAAATGTCGATCACCTTGAGTTCATAGCGCCCCGCAAGGTGTTTGTCACAGAGTTTCTGGATATTTGCGATGGCCGTGGTTGACTTTGGGGTCATCCCCGTAACGTACAGCCGAAGAACATACGTTGCCCGCTCCTGCCCCAGGACCGCTTTCTCGAACTCCTCGGTGCTCGTTATTTCCCTTTTCATATCCGTCTCGCTTGCCCCTTAATTGATTTGATCAGCCGGCTACGGGACGAATGTCGAGTCCCACCAGCACGCGCTCGGTATTGGCCAGATCCCCGATCATCTTTTTGAGAGGTTCCGGAAGTTTCCTGACCAGCGTCGGTGTCGCAATGATCTGGTCCCCTTTGGCAAGCTGCGGATTTTTTATCAGGTCGATCACTTCAATTCGGTATCTCCCCGCGAGGTGCTCTTCGCAGATCTTCTTCAAATTGGCAAAGGCGGCAATCGATTTCGGGGTCTGACCGGCCACATACAGCCGGAGATTCCAGATTTCCTCTGTCGAATCGGTACACGCTTCCTTCTCCTTTTCCGGCGAGACAGGTTTCATCTTACGCTCCCTCCCCTCTTCTTTCCCGAACCCTTCCCCTGCGGCAAGGAGGGTCCCCGCTTGCGAAGCCGCGCCATATCCAAATGGTCCTTTTCCAGAACTGCCTGTCTTCTTTGCTCCTCTTCCGCCATCAACTGCACCTCCAGCGTTTCCACATCAAACTCGGCGCGCAACGCGGCGATTTTTGTTTCCAGCGCATTCCTCTTACGCTCCTGTTCGCGAAGCCTGGCCTCCGCCTCTCGCCGCGATGCCAGTTCAGCGGCCTTTTCGCCGGCTTCCTGGGCTGCCCGGGCGCTGCCGGTCAATACCTCGCCGGAACCGGTATAGATGTCGATCAGGTCGATGCCCTCGTTCGTGAGCAGGAACTCCTGTATCTGGTTGGAGTGAGCCATGCCGCGGGACTTCAAAATATAGAGGCCCCGGTTGCGTTCCCCATTGAGTTCGATATCCCGGAGCAGTATCCACGTATCGATCAGCGAAGAGATCTCTTCACTGGTGTGTTCCAGACTGCCGGTAAAATGGGTGAGGTCCGTAAGGAAAGTGGTTATTTTTTTCATCTTCAAGTGGTCGACCAGACGTGTCAGAATGGATTTGACCTCTGATAATGTTCCCGCAGCGCTCAGATTGCTGATCGGGTCAACAACAAAAACCTGAGGGTTGAACGCATCGATCACCTTGTGGAAGGTGGCCAGGTGCATCTCCAGCCCGTAAAGCGAAGGCCTTGCGGAATGAAACTTGAGCAGCCCCTTTTTCAACCATTGTTCGAGATCGATGCCGATTGAGCGCATGTTGCGGATGATCTGGCTGGGCGATTCCTCGAAGGCAAAATAGAGGCAGCGCTCGCCCCGCCGGCAGGCGGCTTCGGCAAAGGTGGCCGACATGCTGGTTTTGCCTGTGCCCGCCGTACCGGAAACGAGAATGGTGCTGCCCCGGTAGAACCCTTTCCCTTCGAACATGGCATCCAACCTGGGGATGCCCGTGGCAATGCGCTCCTCTGAAACGGGGTAGTCGAGCCCCAGGGAAGTGATGGGCAGGATCGAGAGGCCGCTTTCGTCGATCAGAAAGGGATACTCGTCGGCGCCGTGAGATGAACCGCGGTACTTGACAATGCGCAGGCGGCGGGTGGAAATCTGCTCGTCGATGCGGAAGTCAAGGAGGATCACGCAATCGGCCACGTATTCTTCGAGCCCGTAGCGGGTCAGCATCTTGTCGCCGCTTTCCCCCGTTACGACGGCCGTCACGCCGCGTTCCTTCAACCAGTGGAAAAGCCGGCGCAGCTCGGCTCGAATGATAGCGGCATTCGACAGCCCGGAGAACAGCGCTTCGATGGTATCCAGGACAACCCGCCTGGCTCCGATGGAATCGATGGCGTTTCCCAGGCGGATGAACAATCCTTCCAGGTCGTATTCACCAGTCTCCTCGATCTCGCTGCGCTCAATGTAAACATGGT
This sequence comes from uncultured Syntrophus sp., assembly GCA_964552725.1. Classification (GTDB taxonomy): domain Bacteria; phylum Desulfobacterota; class Syntrophia; order Syntrophales; family UBA5619; genus DYTH01. Next base: position 13,675 of record CAZKHU010000003.1, on the reverse strand, counting down.
CCGTGGCGATGAGACCGCGCGACACCGCATCATTGAGATCAAACCCCATGGAGATGAAGTTTTTCGCGAGATCCTCCGGCGTCTCCTCGAAGGTCATGAAGACCCCGGGTTCTCCGTAATCCATGGCGCCCCGCATTAGAAACTCCATGGCAAAAAGTGTTTTGCCGCAACCGGCACTGCCGCAGATCAGGGTCGGCCTGCCTCTCGGAAGCCCTCCCTTCGTGATCTCATCGAGACCCTTGATGCCCGTCGGGCATTTTTCAAGAACAACAACATCCTGCTTTGTCTTCACCATCGTCATCTCCCGGTGCATTTAACAATCTGTCGTTCAGAATCCATTCAACTTGAATCCCCTCTCTTTCAAGTGGGATGTTATTATCTCAAGGGGATACGGCGGACAATATATCATGAAATCCAGCGCATCGCAACAGAACAAAAAGCATGAATATAGAGCGCATGGCCGCTTTTTCTCCCGACAGCAAAGCGAGCTTTGGTAAAACCTTTCCGGGTCTGCGACAACTCCTTGCGCTTCTCCAGCGGGGCGTTCATTCTTATGATTAAGAGTATCATGAAAATGCAACAGCAAATAGTCTGCCAATAGCCGAATGGTCATCAGATATATTGAATCAGTCTTTAATAACAGGTTGTTAGATTAGCGGGTGGAAACTGCGGAGCCGTATGCAATGATCCGTTTGGCCTCAATATTTGGTGGGGCCTCAATATTTGGAGGGCTCGTTGCCGGGAAGGCAGGCAGGTTCCTCCGGTTCCTTTGCCTTCGGCAGGGGCGGCATGTTTCTGTCCGATTCGGAGGGAGATTCAATGGCTCGCGGCATCCATACTGACCTGGACCGAGTGTTCCCGGCGGTCATCCACCAGGTGAATAGACGGATCAGCCTGCTCGACGCCGTCAACCGTCACGCCCGTATGACCATCAGCGGTGCTCAGGATGGAGATGTGGTAAACCGTTTCCCTGTAGCGGTAGTGAAGGACAAAGCCTTTCCAATCCGCCGGGAGGCATGGGGAGAGGCGCAGCTTGTCCCTCTCCAGGCTCAAGCCCAGGAGAGATTCCATGATCAGCCGGTACAGCCATCCGGCCGAACCGGTGTACCAGGTCCACCCGCCGCGGCCGGCGTGCGGCGGGACCGAATAGACGTCGGCCGCCACGACGTAAGGCTCCACCTTGTAGGTGGCGACCGCCTCGGGAGAGCCGGCATGGTTCACCGGGTTGATCATGGCCAGCAGTTCCCAGGCACGCCGGGCGTCGCCCAGCGCGGCAAAGGCCATCGCCGCCCAGACCGCCCCATGGGTGTACTGTCCGCCGTTTTCCCGGACGCCCGGAACGTACCCCTTGATGTAGCCGGGGTTCAGCGCGGATTTGTCGAAGGGCGGGTCGATGAGCTGGATCAGGGCGTCATCCCGGCGCACGAGGAGGCGATCGACCGCATCCATCGCCAGGCGGGAGCGTTCGGGATCACCCGCCCCGGAAAGAACCGACCAGCTTTGGACCACGGAATCGATCTGGCATTCGTCGTTTTGGGCCGACCCCAACGGCGTGCCGTCGTCGAAGTAAGCGCGACGGTACCATCCGCCATCCCAGCCGTTGAGTTCGATATTCCGCCGCACCTGCGCCGCTTCGAGTTCGCAGCGGTCGGCGAAGGGGACGTCGCCCCGGGCACGGGCCAGGTCGGCAAATTGTTTGAGATTGTCATAGAGGAAGAACCCCAGCCAGACGCTTTCGCCCTTTCCCTGAGCGCCCACCAGGTTCATCCCGTCGTTCCAGTCTCCTGAGCCGATGAGCGGCAAGCCATGTTCTCCGAACCGGAGTCCACGGAGAATCGACCGCACACAATGTTCATAGAGAGTGGCGGTTTCCCCGGACCGGGAGGGAAGATCGTAATAGGAGTCTTCTTCCACATTGACGGGACGTCCCTGGAGAAAGGGGATGGGCCCGTCCAGTACGCCGGTATCCCCGGTGGCCGCGACGTAGCGGCAGACCGCAAGCGGCAGCCAGAGATAGTCGTCCGAGCAGTGTGTCCGGACGCCCCGGCCCGCAGGGGGGTGCCACCAGTGCTGGACATCCCCTTCGGCAAACTGACGGGCCGCGCAAAGGAGCAGATGTTCGCGCGTAAGCCGCGGTTCGGTGTGGATAAGGGCCATCACATCCTGCAGTTGGTCGCGGAAACCGAAGGCGCCGCCGGACTGGTAGTACCCGCTGCGGGCCCAGAGGCGGCACGCGATGGTCTGATACAAAAGCCAGCCGTTGGCCAGCACGTTGAGGGACGCATCAGGTGTTTCCACCTGAACGGCGCCGAGCGTGTGTTTCCAGTACTGCCACACCGCCTCCAGCGCCCCCCGCGCCGCCGCCGATCCGCGGAAACTATTCGCCAGTTGGCGAGCGGCGGCGGCATTCTGCCCCACCCCGAGCGTGAAGACGATCTCCCGCTCCTGCCCGTCGGCAAGATCAAAGGAGACCTGAATCGCGGCGCACGGATCCAGGGCGGCCCCGACCCTGCCGGAGAGTCTTGTCCGGCTCAGCGCCGCGGGGCTTTCGAGCGTGCCGTTACGTCCCAGAAACTCGGTGCGATCGCCGGTCAGAGTCCGTGTCTCGCCGTCCGCGTTGAAAAAGGCAGTCCGGTCGGGAAACTCCGTATTGTAAGGGTTCCGTGCGAGGAGCGCACCGCTGGCCGGATCGACTTCAGTCACCACGTGCATGGCCGTTTTCGCGCGCAGATCACCCAGAACCCACTCCACGTAACCCGTGACCGAGAGACGACGGGGTCGGCCGCACCCGTTTTTAATCTTGACCACCGTGAACCTGACGGACGCATCCGCAGCCACATAGACCCACACCTCGGAGCGGATGCCGTGCTCCGTGTGTTCGAAGACGCTGTAGCCGAATCCGTGCCGGGTGACGTAAGGCGTCGCCCCGCGGCTGGGAAGCGGCGTCGGGGACCAGAAGTGGCCGCGCTCTTCATCGCGGATGTAAAAGGCCTCCCCGCTCGCATCGCTCACCGGGTCGTTGTGCCAGGGGGTGAGGCGAAACTCGTGGGCATTCTCAGCCCAGGTGTAGGCGGAACCGCTTTCGGACAAAACGGTTCCGAACTGCGGATTCGCCAGCACATTCACCCACGGCGCCGGGGTTATCTGACCGGGCGCCGTTGAAATCACGTATTCCCGCCCATCGGGGGTGAATCCGCCGAGCCCGTTGAAAAACAGCAGGTCAGGGCGGGGAAGCGCGGCAAGGGCCGCCGAGGCGTCACGGTGAGTCCGGGAGGCCGTCAGGCGCGGCATGACACTTTCTGCAGGCTTCAGACGATTGAGCTGGTCGGCAAGCGATCCCCGTGAATCGCTGATGATGGCTCGGGCGGCTGTCTGAATAAGGATGCGGTCCTCGCTTGCGATCTGGTCCGCCGGTCTCACGAAGATACTGCCGCGTTTGTCGGTCACATTAGTCTCGACGCCGGCGGCAATGAGCCCCATGATCCGGTCGTGGAGCATTTGCCTGTAACCCGCGTGATCCTCGTTCCAGATAACCAGGTCCACTGCCAGCCCCTTCAGGCGCCAGTAAGCGTGGGCCTGCACGAGCTGGCGGACCAGTTCGATATTGGCAGGATCTTCGATCGAAAGCAGTACGATCGGCAAATCGCCGGAGATCGCGTGCCCCCAAAGGCCCGATTGGCCGCGGCGGTTCCGGAGGATAATCTCCGGAACCGCCCGCAGAGTGGCATTGGCATATATTACCGAGCCGGCGAGACGGCAGTAAAGCTGTGCATCGGTCTCCGTGGCGTTGATCTGCCTCAGGAGCACATGGCTGTGCGTCCACGCCAGATCGAAGACCCGGTCCGCCAGACGCCGATCCTGGTATTTTTCCACCATGGCTAAAGCGGCAGCGCGCGTATCCCCCACACCGGTAACGATGCTGAGAGTCGCTTCTTCGTCCTTCTCCAGCGTGATGCGATAACGGATCGAGACGATCGGATCCAGCACTGAGCCTTCGCTGCCCGAGAGGGGCGACGAATCGGTCATCGCCCGGGGGCGGGCCGCGGTATTGCCGCGGCCGATAAACTGCATGCGATCGGTCTCATAGGATATTTCCCCGACCTGCTCGCCCTGGACGGCCATCAGATGAAACATGCAGGGGGTCGGTTCGCCCTCGGAACGGGGCCGGCGGGTGCAGAAAATCGCCCGTTCCCGGCGGAGGATCTCGGTCTGAACAAAGAGGTTGCTGAAGGCCGGGTGCAGTTCCTCAGCGGCCGGCGAGGCGAGTACGACCTCCGCATAGCTCGTGACATCAATGGTCCTGAGCCTTCCGGAGCGGTTGGTGATGGTGATGCGGCGCAGCTCGATATCGTCTTCGGGGGAAACGGCGATCTCCGTATGGGTATCGATGCCGTAGTCGCGGCGGCGGAATTCCGCCCGTCCTTCCGAAAAAATCGCTTCGTAACGGTCCGCCTTTTTGGGGACCGGCTGGCAGGCGGTGGACCAGAACTCCCCGCTTTCCGCATCGCGCAGGTAACAGAAGTTCCCCAGGGAATCGCATGTACCATCTTCGCGCCAGCGCGTGACGGCGATATCCTGCCAGCGGCTGTAGCCTCCGCCCGCGCTGGTCACCATCACATGGTATCGGCCGTTCGACAGCAACTGCACTTCCGGGACCGGTGCATCCGGACTGCTGGAAACACGTATCGACGCACCCTGCAGGCTGGAATCTGCGGGGGAATCGGAGAGGTCGGCGGTGTGCTGATAAAAATCCGCCGCCCTGGGGATTTTCTCCTGGAGCAGCAACAGGGTCGCCTGAAACTGCGGTTCCGACTCAAAGAGCTTCTGCAGCGGACGATCCAGAAGCAGATAGGCCAGAGAGAGGAGTGTCATTCCCTGATGATGGGACATGAAGGAGCGAATAATGGCGCCGGCTTGCCCGTGCGGCAGACGCGAAGGCGTGTAGTCGATCGCCTCATAGAAGCCATACCGCCCGGCAAATCCTTCCGCGGAGAGTTTTTCGAGATTCCGGCACGCCTCTTCCGGCGCAACCATCAACGCCATTGCCGAGGCATACGGAGCAATGACCAGATCCTCGGCCAGCCCGCGCATGAGGCCCAGGCCCGGCACCCCGAACGCCCGGTACTGGTAGTTGAGGTGCGCATCGATCGCATTGTATCCCGATTCGGAGATGCCCCAGGGAACCCCGCGCTGGTTCCCGTACTCGATCTGTCTGGCCACCGCCGCCTTCATGGTCTGGTCGAGCAGCGTATGTTCGTACGTCGGCATCACCAGAAGCGGCATCAGGTATTCGAACATCGAGCCGCTCCAGGAAAGGAGGATCGGCTTCCCGCCGGTCGTGGTGAGCAGCCGTCCCAGGGCGAACCAGCTCTCCTGCGGCAGATGCCCCCGGGCAATCGCCACGAAAGCGCTGAACCGCGCCTCCGAAGCCAGCAGATCATAAAAACTCGGGTCCTGCCGGCGCTCCGTGACGTTATACCCGATGGACAGCAGATTGCGCGCCTTGTCGAACAGGAATCCATATTCAATTCGGGCCAACTCGCCGCAACGCCTTGCCAGCCGCTCGATGGACTCTATCCTTTCTTCGGCCCGCCGGGAGGCCTCCCTGATTATACCGGACATATCCCCGGCTGTCGCAGCGGGATTCAGCCGCCGCCCGATGGCCGACAGCCCCGCCTCTCCGCGCAGTTGGGTCAGTTGCCGCAGCGTTGGAATTGCGTCGCCTTCTCCCGGCTCGCCGGGTTCATCGGGGGGCGTCGGCCAGGCGGCCCACGGAACGAAAAAAGCGAGTTCGGCGAGCGCAGAGCGGCATTGCCCGGCGAGCGCGCGCGCCCATGCCGGAAGCGGGCCCTCGGGGTCGACGGCAAGACCGACGAATTCGGCGGCCACCGCCTCTGCCGAAGCTGCAAGCTGCTCAAGACAGGGACTGACCGCAGCGAGAGTGACGGGGGGAGAAGCGGTCGCGGCCGCAAGAAGCTCAGTGAACTTCGCGAGCGTCACAGGGTTCTTCATTTCCGGGGCAGCGGCCGTGATGTCCGCAAGCACCCTCAGTGTGTCGTCGAGCCCTTCAAAGAACCGCGGCCCCAGGATCTTTTGATCGGGGAGCGCCAGCAGTCCCGGACGCAGCGTCAGCAGGTGGCCTGTCAGGTTTCCGCTGTCAACGGAAGAGATGTAGCGGGGCAAAAGCGGCTGCAGGGTTCCGGTATCGTACCAATTGTAGAAGTGCCCCTGGTACCTCTCCAGTGATTCCATCGTGTCAAAGGCATTCTTTGTGCGCTCGATGAGTTGTCCCGCCGACAGGTAGCCGAAGTCATACGCAGTCAGATTGGCAAGGAGCGACAGCCCCATATTGGTCGGCGACGTGCGATGCGCGACCACGGCAGAGGGGTGCTCCTGAAAGTTGTCCGGTGGCAGCCAGTGATCCTCCGGGCCTGCGAAGGTCTCGAAAAACGACCATGTTTTCCGCGACAGTCCCCTGAGAAAGAGGGTTTGCTCCGTCGTCAGCCTTGCTTCGCGGCGCGCCAGCGGCAGGCTGATCCACCAGGAGAGCGCGGGGGATAAGAACCAGAAAAGCAGGATGGGCCCGGCCACTCCGAAGACGTCCGCTCTGGTCAAGAAAATGGCGGCAGCGGTGAAGACGGCAAAAGCCGGGGCGAACCACTGGATGCGAAAGGCGCCGATAAGATCACCGCGGGTGTTATCCGGCCCTCCCGACGGATTCCATTCGAGCAGCCGCCGCTGCGATATCAGCATCCGCCAGACCGTGCGCAGGATGGCATCCAGGCTGAAAAACGCCTCATAGGGCAGGCAGACGAGGGTAAAGGCGGCCTGGGCGAAGCGGTTGCCGGCGGCACGCAGGACGCCAGACAGGTGCTGCCCGAAAGGTAGGTCGGTTTGCTTCTGAAGCCCCTCCAGAAGGGAGGTCAGCGCCGGAGGAATCAGGATGACCCCGAGTCCCGCGAGGGTCCAGATCCAGGGCGATGACAGGATAGTCCAGCCCACCAGGAACAGGCAGGTCAGCGCCGCAGGCACGAGGGAGCGCCGCAGATTATCGAGGAGCTTCCACCGGGACAGAGCGGAAAGCGGATTTTTCTGCGGATTTCCGGCGGGGCCGGGAACCCCGGGCAGGAGCCACCTGATAAGCTGCCAATCCCCGCGAATCCACCGGTAACGGCGATTCACGTCCGCACTGTAGCGGGAGGGGTGCTCCTCGTAGAGCTGCACATCGCTTAAAAGGCCCGCCCGGGCATAACACCCTTCGAGAAGGTCGTGACTAAGAATCCGGTTTTCAGGTAAACGCCCTTCGAGCGCCAGCGCGAAAGCGTCCACATCATAGATGCCTTTGCCAATGAACGACCCCTCGCCGAACAGGTCCTGATAAACATCTGATACGGCCCGCGTGTAGGGGTCGATGCCGGAGTCGCTCCCGCACAAGGCGGCATACCGCGACCGGTTCATGCCGGGCAGGCTCGCGGCAACCCGTGGCTGGAGAATTCCGTATCCCTCGCAGATGCGTTCCCTCTTACGGTCGTATCGGGCGCGGTTGAGGGGATGCGCCATGGCTCCTACGAACTGACGCGCGGCATCGCGCGGCAACTGCGTATCGGTATCAAGGGTGATCACGTATTTAACATTCGCCAAAACGGCCGTGTCGCCGACGACTAGTGAAAAGCGGGGTACAGGGTCTTCTTGCGATTCTCCGCGCAGCAGGGCGTTCAAATCCGCAAGTTTTCCCCGCTTGCGCTCATAACCCATCCAGATCCCGTCCCGTGAATTCCAGCGGCGCGGACGATGGAAAAGAAAGAAGCGGTCGCCTTTCGAATCACCGTACCTGCTGTTGAGGGCTTCGATTCCCTTTCGGGCCTGCCGCAACAGGACCTCATCCTCCGGCAGCGTTTCGGCCGGGGCATCACGAAAATCGGTCAACAGGGCGAAGTGCAGATTTTCATCCCGGTTGGCCAGAAACCGGACTTCCAGCGCCTCGATCAGCTCCGCGATGTTCGGGGCGCCGGCGAGCATCGTCGGGACCACGGCAAGAGTTCGGAACTGTGCCGGAATACCATATTGGAAGTCCATGCGCGGCAGCGGATGCGGCACGACCCAGAGGGTAACCAGCCAGTTCACCAGGGCAATCACCAGATGACTGGCGCCAAAAAGCAGGAGCAGTGCGGTCAGCGCCAGCGGCCAACCCTGCAAACCGTCATTATGCGCCTGCATCAGCAGCATTCCCGTAAAAAGCAGCGTCAGCATGATTATGGCGCCGCTATAGAGCAGAAAAGGAAACCGGAGGCCCCATTTTTGGATGGCTGCGGAGGGTGGCCAGCGCACCTGCGCCATTCGCTCCAACTCGGCAGAGCCCCGATCAATCAGGTAGAAGCCAACATGGGCTCTGCGATCCTCGCCGCCCTTTCCGGCAGCACCCTCATTTGCAAGCCGGATTGCCAGACGCGCCACCTCGACTTCGGACAACCGGCTGAACTTCGCGATCTTTTCCACCGCGTGACGGTAACGGTCACGGGTGGGAAAATCCATCCTGCCGTAAACATTGGCGGGATCCTCACGCAGGGTCTGATCGACCAGGCTCATTGTCTCGACGAATTCCCGCCAGTCCATAGCCTCAAGGAAGCGGAGGCTGCCGATGCTGTTGCTGATGGATATCTGGACGGAGGCCTGCTGCTGGTTCTCCGCATCCACAAGTTGCTTGATGGTCTTGCCATCCTCGGCGAGCCGCTGCTCGATCCATGTCAGCGGCAGGGCCAGGGCGGGACCCTGCCCCTGCAGGCGGCGCGTCATTTCCGCAACAAACGAGCTGGCCGGCGGCGGGTTGGATCTGGCCATATCCGCAATCACCAGAATCAGGTCCCTGGGGTTCTTCTCGGCGCACTGAGTCATCCTGTCCGCCCAGTAATCGGCCAGATTACGGTCGATTTTGGACATCACGATCCTGACTGCAATGCGACGGATGTTCTCGAGCAGCGCCAGGCGCAACATGATGGGAATGGCCCACAATTCCCCCAGCTTCAGGGCGCTTACGGTCTGGTATGCGGCTACAAAACGGCTCAGACTTTCCGGATCCGCCCGCCCATCGCCGTGGGAGATGGTCTCCAGCGCAATGTCATAAATGCGCGGCCTGCCGGCTGAGGGACCATTCAGCAGGCGGGGCAGCTCCCGGCTGTACCCCTTCGGCAGGTGCCTCCGGGCAGTGCGGATTTGCTCTTCGATCAGGTAGAAGTTATCAAGCAGCCATTCCCCGGCCGGGGTTATCCGCCGGTTGGTTTCAACCGCTTCGGTAAGCTGGTTCCGGACTTCGTGTAGGATATCTTCATTCTGGGCCAGCCTGGACAGCAGCAGGTCCGGAGTGTGCCCCGTGCTTAACTGGTGCAAGCCCGCCAGGTTCTTTCCGTGTTGCTCCATCTGATCGGCGCTGAACAGCTCCGCTCGCAGCGGCGGTTCGTCTCCGGCATGTTTTCGCCCCCGGCCGCTCCCTGGAAGGGATGACTTCTGGCGGTGCAGATACTCAAAGAGGTTATGACTGTTCGATTTCACTTTACCAGAGTTCCCAAATAAAAACCTCTCTCTTCAATAATTCGGGCATTTTCGATCTACGCGGGGAACCCCGCGTTTAGGGGATTCCTTATGCCCGCACTGTGGACACACGCAGTCTCCTGCAGGTCCTGCCCCTCCCGGCTTCCTCCCATACGACCGCCTTTTCGGTCTTTCTGACCTTGCCCAGCTCCGCCACCAGCGCCCATCGTCCCGGGCCCTTTTCCGTCTCCTCTTAGCATATCGTCATCTCCGAACCAAATTTGTTTTAAGGGAAGGAGCCGGCAAGCTTCTTACCGTACCCTTCCCCTGTTTCTACTGAACGATGATTTCAAACAGGACCCTCATGTTGGCCTTTGCGGCCTTGGAGTAAATCTCCCTGGGCGCCTCTTCGTGCGCGCCCGGGTTGGACTCGCCGTAACCGATTGTGGAAAGCCTGTCTGGTGTAATGATCCCTTCTTCAACAAGATATTCCTGAACCGCCTTTGCCCTTCTTTCGCTCAACTTCTGGTTGTAGGCCTCCGTGCCCGAAGCGGAGGTGTACCCGGCAATGCGGACTTTGGTACGGGGGTTATCTCTCAGCAACAGGACGTTTCTTTTCAGGCTCACCTTCGCCTCCGGCTTGAGCGTCGATTTGTCAAAGTCAAAATGCACGTCCTCAAACGCAAGGACAACGACCTTTTCTTTTACCTTTGTCTCCGCCACGGCGGCAACGACCTTCTCCTCAACAACCGGCGCCGGCTCAGACACAAGGATGATCACCTTCTCCACGACTTTTGGTTCAGGTGGAGGCGGAGGCGGGACTGGTACGGGCTCGGACCCGGGTACATATCTCGCGACAGTGGCCGGCGTAGATTTTTTCTCGCCGCCGAAGGCAAAGGTGATTCCGACGGTGACTCCAAAATTATGGTAGGCTTCTTGCGTGATCTCGGTAACGATATAGTCTTTGAGATCGACTCTGAGTGCGATATTGTCGGTCAGTGAGTATTTCGCGCCCACGCCCACATTAAAGGCTGCCATATCCTTGGTGGATATCACCGGTTTGTAGTGGGCACCTCCAAAACCGACAAGGACAAAAGGGTTAAACCTGCCCTCAGGAATAAAGTGATAGACGGCATCGATATGGTAAAGGGTAAGGTCCACGCCATCCATGGGACTTCCGAATTGCCCTTCCGTGATATTCGTTCTGCCCTTATCGTCAACGCCGCTGTGGATATATTCCCCGGCGCCTTCAATGCCCCAGTGTTTGGTGAAATTGTAGCCAAGTCGCAGGCCGAATATAGGCCCGTTTTCCAGATTCTGGTTGTCCTGGAAAAAATTGTACCCTGCGAACGGCCCCACTTCAAAGCTTCCTGCCCTTATTTCGGAGCGAGCGGAAAGGGGAAGTAAAAAGACAAAGGCTAATGTCATCAGCGCTGTTCGATACATTGCTTTCATTGTAAATCCTCCTTAATACGGTTATGTTTTGCTGGCGCCTTTCCGGCTCTTTCAAAAAGAACCGGAGGGCGTGTCTCTGTGACAAAAGAACGACGCGTTGGGGAGAGGCCAAAGGGAGACAGGCAGAGCGATGAAAATAGCCTGTCTTCCCTTGGCGCCCGGTTTCACGCCCAATACCTCATTCCCTACGGGGCAGGAATGATGATCGTGTTTTGCTGAAGACTGACCCCCGTTTGTGCCAAAAGCCTGCCGTTAATCGATGCGCCGGTTTGCATCGCAATGTTTGTTTGAGCCAATATGGTCCCTTCAAAGTGCGAACCCGGGAAAAGGGTTACAGAATCGGCAACCTGCCAGAATACGTTCTTGGGCAGGGCGCCGCCGGTCAGGATAATCTGTTTATTGGAGCTAAGATCAAGCGTCCCTGTTATCTGGAATAACCAGACGTCATTCGGACCGCCGTTGAGGGTTAGATCCGTCGTTATTGTCACATTGGAACCCCAGGTATAGGTGCCAGGGACAAGGGTTTGACCGGCAACAGTTCCGGCGCCGAGGTTCAAGTTGGGACCAACGCCTGCCGGTCTTCCCGCGGCATCGGTGTAAGCGGTTTCCAGATTGCTTACAGCCGTGGTCAGCATAACGGGGTCAATCACCGCGCAGGGGGCAGGGCCAGCCGCATCGACGGCGTAGATTGTCCCTGTCACTTCCGGGCACGTTACGCCGATCGCAGCGCCGCTGATCGGGCTGGCGCCAATGCTTCCCGTAATCGCGGATGAAGGAACGTCCGTGATTCCCGCTTTTGAAAGGGTTGCGAAATTTCCGGCCAATCCAAGAAGCACTGGCGGCGGACCTAATGGCGCGTCCACGGTCAAGGTTCCAAATCCGGATTTGGTCCCGGATGTGGCCGTAATAGTTGCTATTCCTGCAGAAAGACCGGTGGCAACGCCAGTCGATAGGACTGTCGCGACCGGAAGGTTGTTGGAACTCCATAACACTATATTCGTGATGTCAACGATGCTGCCATCCGAATAAGTTCCCATTGCAACAAAGGCCTGCGTATAGCCGATCGCTACCGAAGGCGCCACAGGCGTCACCGCAATCAAATTCAATGTTACTGCGGCGGGCAAGACGGTCAAGGCGCCTGAACCGGACTTGGCGCCGGATGTCGCCGTGATCGTCGCTGTGCCGCCGGAAAGGCCAGTGGCAACGCCGGGCGAAACGACGGTAGCAACCGCGAGAGCGCCCGAAGTCCAAGTCACAGTATTGCTGATGTCAACGATACTGCCGTCAGAGTAAGTGCCTTTTGCAACAAAGGTTTGCGTGCCGCCGATCGCTACCGTTGCAGTGAGCGGCGTCACCGCGATCGAATTCAATATTACTGCGGCGGGCAAGACGGTCAAGACACCTGAGCCGGACTTGGCGCCGGATGTCGCCGTGATCGTCGCTGTGCCGCCGGAGAGGCCAGTGGCAACGCCGGGCGAAACAACGGTTGCAACCGCGAGAGCGCCCGAAGTCCAAGTCACGAGATTGCTGATGTCAACGATGCTGCCATTAGAGTAAGTGCCCTTTGCAACAAAGGTTTGCGTGCCGCCAATCGCTACCGTTGCAGTAAGCGGCGTCACTGCGATCGAACTCAATGTTGCGGCGGTCACATTCAAGGTTGCTGAGCCGGACTTGCCGCCCAAGGTTGCCGTGATCGTTGCGGCGCCGACTGAGAGGCCGGTGGCAACGCCGGGTGAAACGACTGTCGCCACCGCGGTGGCGCCGGAACTCCAGGTCACAAGATTGCTGATGTCAACGCTGGTGCCGTCAGAGTAAGCGCCCGTTGCAACAAAAGTTTTGGTGAGACCCATCGGCGTCGTGGCCGTTGCCGGCGTCACCACGATCGAACTTAATGTTGCAGGGGTTACACTCAAGGTTGCGGAGCCGGACTTGCCGCTCAAGGCTGCCGTAATCGCTGCCGTACCGACCGAGAGGCCAGTGGCAACGCCGGGTGAAACGACTGTCGCCACCGCGGTGGCGCCGGAACTCCAGGTCACAAGATTGCTGATGTCAACGCTGGTGCCGTCAGAGTAAGCGCCCGTTGCAACAAAAGTTTTGGTGAGACCCATCGGCGTCGTGGCCGTTAAAGGCGTCACAACTATCGAACTCAATGTTGCGGGAGTCACGGTCAACGTTGCGGAGCCGGACCGGCCACTAAGGGTTGCCGTAATCGTTGCTGTACCGACTGAATGGCCGGTAGCAACGCCAGGCGAAACAACGGTCGCAACCGCTGTGGCGCCGGAACTCCAGGTCACGGTATTGCTGATGTTAACGCTGGTGCCGTCAGAATAAGCGCCCGTTGCAACGAATGTTTTGGTGAGACCCATCGGCGTCGTGGCCGTTGCCGGCGTCACAACTATCGAACTCAATGTTGCGGCGGTCACATTCAAGGTTGCTGAGCCGGACTTTGTACCTAATGATGCAGTGATAAGTGCTGTACCAACTGACCGGCCGGTAGCAACGCCGGGTGAAACGATTGTCGCAATCGCAAGGGCGCCCGAACTCCAGGTCACGGTATTGCTGATGTCAAGGGTGGCGCCATCAGAGTAAGTGCCGGTTGCAATGAAAGTTTTGGTGAGACCCATCGGTGTCGTTGCCGTTGCCGGCGTTACCGCGATCGAACTCAAAGTAGCGGCGGTCACGGTTAAGGTCGCAG
>CAZKHU010000002.1:48850-72217 GCA_964552725.1 uncultured Syntrophus sp. | reverse complement strand
CAGACGACATCCTCAAAACTGATCGCCTTGCCGTCTAATCCGCCTGGCGTCTAAGGAAAGTGGGGATTTCCAGATCTTCCTCGCCCTCGGATTCGATTCTTTCCTCTTTGTCGAACAACATATCTGCCGATTTTTCGTCACGTATGTACGTAGGGATCGCTACATTGTTGCCGCGCCGCAACCCGGGGAACGGGGTAACATTGCCTTTGGACCTGGTTTCGCTCGTTTCAAAGCCGGTGGCGATTACCGTTATCCGGATTGTATCGCCCATCTTTTCGTCAATGACCGTGCCGAAGATGATGTTTGCGTCCTCGTGCGCCTCCTGCTGTATCATCGAAGACGCTTCGTTTATCTCGGTGAGAGTCATTCCCGGCCCCCCGGTTATGTTCAAAAGAATGCCGCGCGCTCCCTGGATGGTGTTGTCCTCGAGGAGAGGCGACGATATTGCCCGCTGGGCGGCTTCGACAGCCCGATTGGCGCCTTCCGCCGCTCCGGTTCCCATCAGGGCGATCCCCATCTGCGACATGATCTTCTTTACGTCGGCGAAGTCGAGATTGATCAGTCCGGGAATCATGATCAGATCGGAAATTCCTTTTACTGCGTGGTAGAGGATGTCATCCGCCTTGCGGAAGGCGTCTATGAAAGAAAGATCATTCCCCCCTACGCTCAACAGCCGCTGATTGGGGACGATAATCAGGGAGTCCACGGTTTTGCGAAGTTCGGATATGCCGACGGCTGCCTGATCGTTTCTTTTTTTGCCTTCAAACTGGAACGGTTTCGTCACCACCGCGACCGTCAGAGCCCCGAGTTCCTTGGCAATATCGGCGACAATCGGCGCTCCGCCGGTGCCGGTGCCGCCGCCTAAGCCCGTGGCGATAAAGATCATGTCGGAGCCTTCAAGGTTTGCCCGAAGCTGTTCCGTTGATTCAACAGCCGCCTGGCGGCCGATTTCCGGATCAGAACCGGCGCCCAAGCCCCGGGTGAGCTCCGCGCCAAGCTGTATCTTGATGGGGGAGTATGATGCCGTAAGCGCCTGGGCGTCGGTATTGGCAGTTATAAAATCGACTCCCTGGAGGTTATCTGCAATCATCGTATTGACTGCGTTTCCGCCGGCGCCGCCTATCCCGATAACCCTGATTTTGGCAGTTTTCATAAAACCCTTCTCCGCTAACTGAATCATAGTTCCTTTCCCCCACACTAATAGAAATCAAGAATCCACTGTCGAAATCGCCGGTAAAGGCGGTTTATATAGTTTCCTTCCATTCGCATCATGTTTTCCCGGGTTATATTGCGGGCCGCGTACAAGACCAGTCCGACTCCGGTCGCGTATAGCGGGGAGTTGACGATATCGGTCAGGCCTAAAATGCCCATCGGCACGCCTCTGCGAACCGGCATATTGAATATCTGCTCGGCCAGTTCGGGAATGCCTTCGAGGATTGCGCCCCCACCTGTAAGGACGATCCCGGCAGCGAGGATGTCTTCGCATCCCGAACGGCTGATCTCTTTTTGCGCCATCACCAGAATCTCATCCATGCGAGGCTCTATTATCCGGCCGAGGATTTGCCGGGAAACATTCCGGGGTTCCCGGCCCCCTACGCTGGGGACTTCGATCATTTCATCCTTGGGGATAAGCGGCATGTATGCGCATCCGTATTCTATCTTTATTTTCTCGGCTTCGGCAAGCGGCGTTCTGAGGCCGGTGGAGATATCGCTGGTGACGTACTGGCCCCCGACGGGAAGCACCGCGGTGTGTTTTATGCTTCCTTCCGAGAAAACGGCGATATCGGTTGTGCCGCCGCCGATGTCGATCAGTGCCGCGCCGAGCGCCTTTTCATCATTGCTGAGCACTGCCTCGCTTGCGGCGAGTTGCTCGAGTACCAGTTCTTTTACCTCCAGCCCGATCCGGCTTATTGATTTTATGACATTTTGAATAGAGGTGACGGCGCCTGTGACAATGTGCGCCTTTGCCTCAAGGCGGACGCCGGCCATTCCCAGCGGATCGATAATCCCGTCCTGTTCGTCAACCAGATAATACTGGGGAATGGTGTGAATGATCTGCCGGTCAAGGGGGATCGCGATGGCCCTTGCCGCGGCGATGGCCCTTTCCACATCTTCCTTGCGCACCTCCCGTCCCTTGACGGGGACAATGCCGAGGCTGTTCTGGCCGCGAATATGCGCTCCGGCAATCCCTACATACACGGAACTGATTTCGTATCCGGCGGAGCGCTCGGCTTCTTCTACCGCTCCTTTTATAGATTCCACGGTGCTTTCGATATTGACGACGACACCCTTGCGAAGTCCTTCGGAAGGGTACATGCCTACACCCATGATTTCTATCCCAGTTTCGCGCAGCTCGGCCACGACTACGCATGTTTTTGTCGTTCCAATGTCGAGCCCGACAATAACGTTTTCCTTTTTACCCATCTATATCAACACTCCAGTCATTGTAATTGGCCAATCGGACTACATCCTCAGCTTTTCCCCTTTGGCCGCCGGCATTCCTGCTCCTTCGGGCTGAAGCGCCTTGCGCGATTGAACGTTTATCTTCTCGGGATTGCTCAGATCTATGAGCATCAGGCCCAATTGAATATTTTTTCTCTTCATGTCAGCCATTACCGCGGACAGGCGTTTAAGTTTTGCTTCATAACCTTCAAACCCCAGTTGCAGGCAAAGGCCTCTGTTTGTGAACAGAGAAAAACCAAAGGTTTCATTTCCATGAACTTCGGAGACCAGGCCTATGTCGGCTGCCTCTTTTGACCCTTTTAAATGGCTCAGGAGGGCAAGCGATTTGCCGACCAGTTCCTTGTTTAAAATATTTCCTGAAAAAAATCCAGTAAGAACAGGAAGGTCGGCTTTTTCCTCAGCGTCGAGTTTTTTAAATATTTCCCCTTTGTTGTCAATTAGATAAAGTATGCTTTCCTTCTCGATCAGGGCGACGGGGGTTCTTTCTCTTATCCAGATTACCAGGCGATTGGGAAATTCCCTGCCTACAAAGACATCCTTTACCCAGGCATTGCTGCTGATCCGTTTGACAATTGCCTCTTTGTTGACTGTCAGCAGGCTTGCCCCCGGGCTTACCCCGGCTGACGAAAGAACATCCTTTTCCGTGATTTCGTTGCAGCCTTTTACCAATGTCTCCTGAACTGTAAAAACGGAAGAGCGGAGAAGCAGATCAAAACCCATCAAGAGCGCAGCGGTAACAACAGTTATAGAAGTGATGAGCAGGAGAGTAGCGCCGATTTCTTTTGCCATATCAACGCCATGGCGCTTAAGGCGGTTTTTTTGAACCTCTATGCGCAAACGCAGCGCCTCTTTATGCAGATTAATTTTCGGTTTATGGCTATAAAACTCCGGCTTCATGGTTCTCCCACTATCTTTATCTCTGTTTCCAGCGCGCGGCCGGTTTTTTGAAAGACGGATTCCCTGATTGTTTTGATCAGGTCAATGATTTCTCCCGCCGTTGCCCTGCCCCGATTGACTATGAAATTGCCATGCTTTTCAGAAACATGGGCATCGCCGATGTTGCTTCCCCGGAGGCCCGCTTCTTCTATGAGCCTGCCCGCGGGGCAATCCGCGGGGTTTTTGAAAATGGAGCCGGCATTCGGTAATTCCAGGGGGTGCTTCTCCCTTCTCGACTTGAAAATTTCCACTATCTTTTTTGAGATGTCTTTCGCATTGCCGCGATGGAGGCTGAACATACCCGCGATGATAATCGAATCTGCCGGCAAGGCGAAATTCCTGTAGGTAAATTCATAAACACTGAGCGGCGATTTTATTTCTTCCCGTGTCGCCACACTGATTTTTCCCGATGGATCCATAATTCTAATCTCTTCGATAACATCCTTTATCTCCCCGCCATAGGCGCCTGCGTTCATTCGAATTGCCCCGCCGACGCTGCCTGGTATTCCTGCTGAAAACTCCATTCCGGTCAGAGATTCTTCTGCCGCCGTTTTTACCAGTTCGGCCAGTGGGCAGCCGGCTTCGGCAAAGAGAAAAGCCTGTTCCCCCCGGTATCGCAGGTTCAGTTGGCGCAGTCGCGACAAAGAGATAAATATCCCTCGGAAGCCTCCGTCCCGGACGAGGAGATTCGTCCAATTGCCGACAGGCAGGAACGGTAGATCCCGGCTATGCACAAATTCGAGCAGGTCCGCGAGTTCGCTGATATTTTCCGGGAAGACGAGGGCGTCTATTTTTCCGCCGGCGCGGATCGATGCATGGGCCGCCGCCGGCTCGTCAAAAAGAGCCAGGCCGGTAAATTTAAGACGCAATTCGTTACGAACCGCTTCAGACCAGCCCATTTTCCTTCTTCTCCGCGAGGCGTTTCATAAAAGCATCCCCTATCTTCCAGATATTGCCTGCCCCTTGGGTCAGAATGACATCGGAAGGACGGGCCGCCTCTACCAGGTGATCCACAATATGGTCAAAGTCAGAAAGATGGATAACATCTTTCAGTCCGGATTTTTTTATCCCTTCACACAATGCTTCCGCCGTTACCCCGGGGATAGGCTCTTCGCTTGCCGCGTAGATGTCCGTGACAATCAGCATGTCGGCTTCCGCAAAAGCGGTTAAAAACTCTTTGAAAAGCGCCTTTGTTCTCGTGTAGCGGTGGGGCTGAAAGACCACGATCAGCCGTTCCTCCTTCCACAGTTGCCGGGCTGCCGAAAGCGTTGCCCTGATCTCTGTAGGATGATGGCCGTAATCGTCGACGACGGTAATGCCCCACTCCTTCCCCCTGACCTCGAGGCGGCGGTGAACGCCGGCAAAGTCTCTCAGTCCCTCCTTGATAACAGGAAAGGCAATATCCATTTCCCTGGCTATGGCAACAGCCGCAAGGGAGTTATATACATTGAAGGTGCCTGGTACATGAAGTTTTATTGTTCCCAGAAGGACGTTCCTTTCGTAGAGCGAGTAAACGGTTGAATCTGCGGAGAATGATACCCCTTCAGCGCGATAATCGGCTGAGGGTGAGAAGCCATAGGTGAGCATTCGTCTTTTTATCAGGGGGAGTATCTGCTGAACATTCTTGTCGTCAGAGCAGAGTATCGTGGCGCCGTAGAAGGGGACGATGTTTGCGAACTGCAGAAAAGCCCTTCTGATCTCTTCTATGCCGCTGTAATGATCGAGATGTTCCCGATCGATATTGGTGATAACCGCAAGGCAGGGACTCAGCTTGAGAAAAGACCCATCGCTTTCATCCGCCTCCGCCACGATTGTTTCTCCGTCCCCCAGCCGGGCGTTGCTGCCTATGCTGGCGAGCTTTCCGCCTATTACCATTGTCGGATCGAGCCCGCCATGGGCCAGAACCGTTGCAACCATGGAGGTTGTGGTGGTTTTGCCGTGACTGCCGGAAACGGCTATCGAAAATTTCATTTTCAACAGTTCGGCGAGCATTTCGGCGCGCGGGATAACCGGAATGTTTCTTTTGTGGGCTTCGATTACCTCGGGATTTTCCGACCGGACGGCCGTGGAAGCAACCACAACATCGGCATTGCCTATATGGGCGGCTGCGTGGCCGATGTGAATGGCGGCCCCGAGGTCGTCCAAACGGGTGGTTGTTTCGGAGGGGGTCAAATCGGAACCGCTTACTTCATAGCCAAGATTCAGGAGCACCTCGGCGATGCCGCTCATCCCTATTCCGCCGATACCGACGAAATGGATCCTCCGGATATTGCGTTCCATGCTGCTTGTCTTGCTGATGTACTTAAGGACGTCAACCTTATTTTTATTAACATCAAGCTTCACTTTCATTTTGAAACCCCTTCGCAACTGATTGGCGATCAGCGGCAGTCAGAAAGAATGTTTACAATGTCGTCAGAAATAATGTCCACAATTGCCGCAGCCGCGTCTCTGCTGCCCAGCGCTGTCGAGGCAATTTCCATTTTTCTGATCGCTTCCGGATTCATATACAACCTTTCTATCTCTGACGCGAGTCTGTTTCCGTCGAGCTCTTTCTCCGGGAGCATTATCGCGGCCCCTGCATTTGCCAGAAGAGCGGCGTTTTCTGTCTGATGGTCGCCCGCCGCGGAGGGGAGCGGTATCAAGACAGCAGCCTTTCCCACGGCCGTTATCTCGGCAATCGAGGTGGCGCCGGCGCGGCACAGAAGTAAATCGGCCCGGTTGTAGGCCGCCGCCATTTCGGCAATGAACGGGTAAACCTCTGCAATAAATCCTTTTTTTTGATAGGCATCTGCAACGGCCTGTCGGTCATGCTCTCCGGTCTGATGAATAAAACGCATCCTGTCCCGCAGATGAGTCAGGGAGTCGAGGGAATCTGTAATCAGCCGGTTGATCGCGCCGGCGCCCTGGGAACCGCCGAAAATCAGAACTGTAAATGGCTGTCCCTCTTTCTTGTTGCCCGTCTCCCCGGAAAGAAACGCCTTTCTTATGGGATTTCCGGTGACAACCGTCTTGCCGGCGGGAAACAACTGTTGCGATTTGGTAAAGGTTACGAAGATGCGATCTGCGAAGCGCCCGAGAATCCGGTTGGTAAGGCCGGGAACTGCGTTTTGTTCGGCAATGACCGTTTTTATTCCGAGGATCCATGCGGCAAGAACCGCGGGGCCGGAGGCGTAGCCGCCTACGCCGACCACTACATCCGGCTTGAAAGAGCGGGTGATCTGCAGCGAGTCAAGCAGGCTTCCCGGTATTTTCGACAGGGATGAAAAGACCTTCAGGGCGCCCCGCCCCTTGAGTCCTTCGACGCTTATCGTTTTCAGCGTGAAACCAAGCCCCTCCAGTATCTTTTTTTCAAGTCCCCGGTTGGTGCCGATGAAAAGGACGCGATTGGCAGGGTTCCGCTTCAGCAACTCTTCGGCAATGGCAATTCCCGGAAAAAGGTGACCGCCGGTTCCGCCGCCCGCGATGATCATGGCTATCCCCTGCCTATCCATAGTAAAATTATCTCCGGTGATTACTAAGCAAGCATACTCGGGATTGAGCGGCAATAATTTTCAAGATTCCCCCTGTCCCTGGTCGGCTAATCTTCATATGATGAAATATTCAGGAGTATCCCGATCAAAATAAGGGACATGATCAGGGAGGTTCCTCCATAGCTGAGAAAGGGGAGGGCGAGCCCCTTCAGCGGCACTATGCCCATGACGCCGGCAATATTGATAAAGGCCTCCAGCGCGATCAGCATGGTCAGGCCTGCCGCCAAAATATTTCCGAACATGTCCGGCGCCTTCAGCGCTATCTTGAAGCCTCTTAATATTATAATTATATAGAGCAGCAGAATGGCGGCAACTCCCAGAAAACCGCCTTCTTCGGCAATTACCGAAAGAATGAAATCGGTATGGGGTTCCGGTAGATAGAAAAGTTTTTGCATGCTGTCGCCGATGCCGACCCCGAAAAAACCGCCCGATCCAAAAGAGATCATCGACTGGATAATTTGAAATCCGGAGCGCTGGGGGTCTTTCCATGGGTCGAGAAAGGCGGTCCATCTGTCGATGCGGTATTTCTGGTGAAAGAGCAGTCCAATAGCCGCGGGGATAAAAAGGGAGACTATGCCGGCCAGATGAATGATTCTTCCCCCGGCCAGGTAAATCATGACGAAAGCGATTGCAGCGAGGAGCGCTGATGTGCCGAAATCGGGCTGAAAAAGGATCAGGCCGATCATGACCCCTGTGGCGGCAAGGGGGAAAAGTATCCCTCTTTTGAACTCTTTGGCGTGCCCGGCGTTTAAGGTAAGATAACTGGCCAGAAAGATTATCAGGGCGATCTTGACCAATTCGGAAACCTGGAAAGAGAATACGCCAAGGTTGAGCCAGCGGACAGCGCCGCCCGCTTTGATTCCCAGGTGGGGCACTTTGAGCAGGACAAGCAGAAATGCCGAGAAAATTATGCCGGGCCATGCCAGTTTGCGGAGTCTGTAATAGGGCAGCCGCGATGAAAAAGCCATACAGCCCAATCCGAGAGCCAGAAAGAGAAGCTGTTTCTTCAAATAAAATTGGCCGTCGTGAAGTTCTTCCATGGCGAGGATGGAACTGGCGCTGTAGATCATGACAGTGCCGATTGTGGCGAGAAGCAGTGTCGCCAGCAGGAGAATCAAGTCAGGTTTTTTCCCTGTCGCAGTTTGTTGTTTCATATCAGAGTTGTTTTACCCATTCCTGAAAGCGGGCGCCGCGTTCTTTATAATTTTTGAATTCGTCAAAACTGGCGCACCCGGGTGAGAGCAGCACTATATCTCCCGGAGACGCATGTTCGAAGGCCGCTTGCAGGGCTGTTTTCAATGTTTTTTGCATGGTTGCTTTAACCGCTTTGCCGATCATTTCATTAATCTTTTCACTTGCTTCTCCGAAAAGCACAGTCTCTTTTACATTTTTTCTGAGGGCGGGGATGAGTGTTTCAAAATCTCCCTCCTTGTCCCGTCCTCCCAGCAGGAGGATGATTGGTTCGGAAAAACTTTCGATCGCTCGCAACACGGCGTCCACATTTGTTCCTTTTGAATCGTCGTAAAAGCGGATGCCGTTTTTTTCAAGTACGTATTCAATGCGGTGGGGCAGACCCCAGAACTCCGTTATCGCTTTTATGATGTCAGCCCGGGGACAGCCGCAGCCCCTGGCCGCCATTATTGCCGCCATGACGTTTTCAAGGTTGTGCCTTCCGGGGATGTTGATCATGCCGACGGGGTACTCTTCCCGTTTTCCATCGGGCGAGATGTGGACGAGGAGATTGCCGTCTCTAAACATCCCTCTGTACGCCGCCGGCGAGTCGCCAGCCAGGCGGCTGTGAACACTAGTTTCTACGAAATTGTCTCCGGAATGAAAAAACTCGGTTTGCGCCGTCAGGCGATTGCCGAGAGCGGCCAATTCGTTTTCGCTGCTATTCAGAATCGCCAGATCGCCGGAGGTTTGCCTGGAGAAGATTCTTTCCTTTGTCTGCCGGTAAGCGGCGAAACTCCCGTGGTAGTCGATATGATCGGGGGTGACGTTTAGCAGGAGGGCAATTTTCGGATGGAAATCCCTGACCCACTGCAACTGGAAGCTGCTTACCTCTATCACCGCCCAGTCTGCGTCCTGGGGTCCGTCTGTATAACCGATCAGCGGCTCGCCGATATTCCCGCCTACAAAGACTTTTTTACCGGATTTGCGGAGAATTTCTCCGATTAATGAGGTGGTCGTCGTCTTTCCATTGGTTCCGGCAATGGCTGTCATTGGGGTTTCAAGAAAGCGAAAGGCGAGTTCGAGCTCGCTCAGAATGTCAAT
Organism: uncultured Syntrophus sp.; assembly: GCA_964552725.1. Taxonomy (GTDB): domain Bacteria; phylum Desulfobacterota; class Syntrophia; order Syntrophales; family UBA5619; genus DYTH01. The sequence continues at coordinate 63,014 of CAZKHU010000002.1, read as the reverse complement.
CCCCAGGCGCACCGCCTCCGCAAGTATCGGGTGTTCCGGGTGGACCCCCGGCGAGGGAACAACCAAATCTACATCGGCAAGAATCTCCGGTCCATAAGGGGCAATGGTCAGTTCAGCGGAGAGATTTTTCAAAAATGCCAGGGCTTCTCCCCACTGTGCAACCGGTTTTTCGTCGGTGACGGCCAGGCTTACCCCCCTTTTTGCAAGGAAGGCGGCTGTTGCGAGGCCCGTTTTTCCGATCCCGATAACGGCGGCTTTTTTTAATTGCATTTTTTCCTACCTCAATTTCAGGGTGCTGATGGCAACCAGGGCCAGCAGGATGGAAATAATCCAGAACCGAACTATTACTTTGGGTTCAGCCCATCCCTTCAGTTCAAAATGGTGATGGATGGGAGCCATCCTGAATATCCTCTTTCCCCCTGACAGTTTGAACCAGCCAACCTGAAAAATTACCGAGAATGTTTCCATTACGAAAATTCCGCCGACAATTGCCAGAAGGATTTCCTGCTTGGTCATAATTGCCGTAACCCCAAGGGCGCCCCCCAGGGAAAGGGAACCGACGTCTCCCATGAAAACCTGTGCGGGATAGGTATTGTACCACAGAAACCCCAAGCCGGCGCCGACGACTGCCCCGCAGAAAATCGAAAGTTCCCCGGCGCCTGCAACATAGGGTATCTGGAGATAAGAAGAAATTTTTATGTTGCCGGTAAAATAGGCAAACAGCAGGTAGGTCATAAAGCAGGTGATTATCGGACTGATCGCGAGGCCGTCCAGACCGTCGGTCAGGTTGACTGCGTTGGCGGCGCCGACGATGATAAAGGCGGAAAGGAGTATATATCCCCAGCCTAAATTCGGGAGGGCTGCCTTGAAAAAAGGGATGGTCACATTTGTGCTGAAACCGGTCTTGAAATACATAACAATGCTGACAAAAAGCGCTATGGCGATTTCCGCTGCCAGGCGGATGCTGCCCGGCAGGCCCCGGCTGTTTTTTTGGGATATTTTCCGATAATCATCGATAAACCCGATCAAACCGAAGCCGGCCGTTACCATAACCGCGATCCAGATGGAGGCGACCGAGAGGTTGGCCCAGAGCAAGGTCGAGATGATCACGGCGAAGATGATCAGGATGCCGCCCATTGTCGGGGTTCCCTGCTTGGCAAGATGGGATCCGGGGCCGTCTGCTCGTATGGTCTGTCCGAGCTGAAGCCCCTGCAGCTTGCGGATCATCCATGGTCCCATGATAAAACAGATCAAAAGCGCCGTGATTGCCGCGTAGATCGTCCGGAAGGTTATATAGCGAAAGACGTTAAAATATGAATAGACGGTATGCAGCGGATATAAAAGATGAAAAATCATTTGCCGTTCCTTTTTTACAAGGCAAGCCTGATGTCGATAAAAGTTTTTGTTGCCGCTTATAGCGCTGATGCCCAGGTATGCAAAGGGATGGTTGATGGCGGATATTTATCTGTCCGCTGCCGGCATCAAATCTGCGCTATTCGTTGTTGGACTGTTGAGTTGCTCCGCCTGTCGCCTTGATTATTTCCTCGGCAACCGCTTCCATTTTCATTTTTCTTGATCCCTTGACAAGCACCCAGTCGCCCTTCTTCAAGAGGGGCCTGAGGCGGGAAACAACTTCCTCCGGTTTCTCGAAAAAGGTGACATTCTCCCGGGGAAAACCGCTTTTAATGGCCTCTTCAGCCAGACATTTTACCAGATTTCCCTTGAGAAAAAGGGAATGGATGGTTCCCGCTGCCGCGATTGTCCCGATCTCCCTATGCCATTTTTCCGCTGCTTTGCCAAGCTCCAGCATATCGCCCAGAATCGCTATCGCCTTTCCCTCACCCCGCACTTCCCCCAACGTTTTTAGCGCCTCTGCTACCGAGGAGGGATTGGCGTTGTAGCTGTCAATAATCAGATGCGCCCCGTTGAGAAGCCGGCGTACCTCGGTTCTGCCGGATACCGGTCGGAAGTCCCCAAGTCCGGCGGCTATTTCTTCCCGGCCGATCCCCAGCTCCCAGGCGACGGATGCGGCGGCGAGGGCGTTTTTGACGTTGTGCAGGCCGGCGGCGGCAAGAAAAACAGCAACGGGGGAACCGGCGATGAAAAGGTCGAAATGGCTCCCTCCTGCCTCGGCCGGTGCAATGTTACGGGCTGTGATATCGGCCCCTTCCCTGAGCCCGAAGGAAAGTCGCTTTCCCTCCCAGGGTAGGGCGAGGGCGGAAATCGCCGGATCGTCATTGTTGATGATTGCCGTACCGTGGCCGGCCATGCCTTTCCAGAGCGAACCTTTTTCCTCGGCTATTGCCCGCAGGGAACCAAATCCCTCGAGATGCGCCGGCCCTATATTGGTAATCAGACCGATGTCCGGTCTGGCTATCGCGGCAAGCTTTGCGATCTCGCCCGGGGTGTTTGTGCCCATTTCCACAACGGCAAGCTGATGCGCTTTCTGAAGCTTGAGCAGGGTAAAGGGAAGGCCGATCTGATTGTTGAGATTGCCTTCAGTCTTCAGAATCTTCATTTTTCGGGAGACGATCGCCGCGATCATCTCTTTGGTTGAGGTCTTGCCGGAGCTGCCCGTGATCGCGACTACGGGAATGGCAAAACTTCGTCGCCATTGACTGGCTATTGCTCCATACGCGTGCAAGGTGTCGCTGACGCCAATTGCCGGCACGTTTTCCGGCACTGATGCGAGCTTGTTCTGCTGGTCGAACTGGATGACGAGACCCGCAGCCGCCCCTTGCGCCGCCTTTTCCAGGTAGTCGCTTCCGGCGAAATTTTCCCCCTGCAGCGCAACGAAAAGATTTCCCGCCGCCAATGTGCGGGTGTCCGTCGAAACGCCGTGACATTTCCACTGAATTCCTCCCCGGAGCGCCTTGCCTCCGGTGGCTTCAATCAGTTCACGGGCCGAAAAGGCCGGCAGCGCACCAGTCATATCGTCTCTCTCCCGCTGTGGCGGACCAACGCCTTTCTGGCGATGTCGCGGTCGTCAAACGGAAGCCGCTTGTCGCCAATGATTTGATAATCCTCATGGCCCTTTCCCGCGATCAGAACGATGTCTTCATTTTCGGCAAGAGCTATTGCCGAAAAGATGGCCTCGCTTCGGTCGGGGATGACGATGTATCCCTTCTCTGCGCTTTTTCTGAAGGCGGCGCGGACAGGGGCAATATTGTTCGCATCCAATTCCAGCTTCTGCAGATCAATTCCCTTTTCAATCTCAGCGATTATCGCAGCCGGATCCTCACTGCGCGGATTATCGGAGGTCAAGATTGTCAAATCACTGTAAAGGGTTGCGGCTTCTCCCATAAGGGGTCTTTTGCCCCGGTCCCGGTCCCCGCCGCAGCCGAAAACGGTGATGAGTTTTCCGCGCCGGAAAGTGAGCAGATTTTCGAGCACCCGTCTCAGCGCATCGTCTGTGTGGGCATAGTCAACAAAAACCGAGGGCTGACCGGAAAGACTCACCTTTTCCAGACGTCCGGGCACCTGGGAGAGAGCGGCAAGCCCTTCCTGAATGGCTTCCGTCGGAACTCCCAATTCCAGAGAGGCCGCAACCGCCGCCAGGATGTTGTAGAGGTTGAATTTTCCCATAAGCGGAGCTTCTATTGCAAAATCTTCGTTTTTGGAGACGATTTCTGCCGCGATTCCCTCAAGGGAAAAACGAACTGTCGCTGCTGATATATCGCAAGTGCTGTCTATGCCGTACGTTGTACATTTGCCTGCCACTTCCCTGATTATCCGCTGACCCCAGGGGTCGTCGCCATTGATGATCATGACGCCGCTTCCGTTTTTTGCCCCGGAGGGCAGCACCTCTGCAAAGAACCTTTTTTTTACATTGAAGTAGTTTTCCATGGTCTTGTGGTAGTCGAGATGGTCCTGGGTGAGGTTAGTAAAAATTCCCATCTCGAATGCGCAGTCGTCCACGCGATGGAGATCGATGGCATGGGAGGATACCTCGGAGATACAATGGGTAACCCCGTTTTCTGCCATTTCTCTGAGAATTCTCTGCATTTCAAATGATTCCGGGGTTGTGTTCGGGGCTGGAACCACCGTTGCTCCATACCTGTAATTTACGGTGCCGAGAACTCCTACGGAGCACCCTGCGCTTTGCAGGATTGCCTCCAGCAGGTAGGTCGTGGTTGTTTTTCCATTGGTGCCGACAACGGCGATGAGGCGGATGGCGGAAGATGGATCGTTAAAGAAATTGCGGCCAATCTGCCCGAGGGCGCGGCGGCTGTCCTTGACCTGAATGGCCGTGATTCCGGCGGGGGGATTGAATTTTCGCTCATGGACAATAAAACAGGCGCCATTTTTTATCGCGTTTTCAATAAAAAGATGGCCATCGGTCTTCATGCCGGCGATGGCTGCAAAAAGACTGCCCTTTTCGCATTTGCTTGAATCGTAGCATACCGAACTGACATCAATGTCGGCGAGATTGAGGCTCTGTCCTTCTACCCTGTCGAGAGTCTCCACGCCCTTTAGCAGTTGTGAAAGTTGCATCGCGATGCCTCACGAACCTGCCTTGAAGGTAACCGTGCAGATGGTATTTTCGGGCAGGGGCATCCCCGCTGCCGGGTTCTGCTCCGCCGCCCAGCCGCTTCCGACAACACGAATGTCGATTCCCTTTTCGCGTGATTTTTTCAGCACCTCTCGAATAGTCAAACCTCTGAAGTTAGGCATTATTTTTTCATCTATTTCGGTTTCTTCCGCATTGGTGAGAGTTGCCGGGGCGGAAACGAATTTAAGGCCGATGTTATTGTCGAGAGGATTTATTTCCTCCGGTTCGGGGTGCCGCTGGATATTTGTTTTAAAGGCGGTAAGAAGCTGCTCGCCAATATTTTTAAAGACGGGCGCGGCGGCTACCCCTCCCCAGCGATCCTTCTGCGGTTCGTCAAGGACGATCAGCATGGCGATCTGGGGATCCTCTGCGGGGAAAAAACCCATAAAAGATGTTCTCACCTTTTGCGAGGAGTATGCGCCCGCTTTAAAGTCAAATTTCTGCGAAGTGCCGGTTTTTCCTGCTACTGAGATATTTGCGATCCGCGCGTTCTTCCCGGTGCCGTCTTCCATGCCGACCACGTCCGTTAAAATTGAGGTCATTTTTTGGGCTGTTTCCGGGGAGATCACCCGGCGGACCTGCGTGGGATGAAAACTTTGTACAATTTCCCCATTCTTGTTTATCATGGCCCGGACTATGAAAGGTTTCATAAGGATGCCGTTATTGGCGATACTCGAGAGCGCGGTTATGAGCTGAATGCCCGTTACTGAAATTCCCTGACCGAACGCGATGGTCGCCGCATCCACCCTGGTCCACCGCTCAACAGGCCGGAGCAGCCCCTTGGACTCGCCGGGAAGATCTATGCCCGTCTTATCGCCGAATCCGAATTTCTTTATATAATCATAAAATTTTTCTTTGCCGAGCTTTTCGGCAATCTTTGCGGAACCGATATTACTCGAATATTTTATAATGTCGTGAAGCGACAGCATTCCGTGACGCTTACGGTTGGCTTCGTGGATGGTGCGGTTGGCGACTGTATAATGGCCGTTTTCACAATAAAACATGTCTGTTGGCCGGACAACCCCCTCTTCGAGAGCTGCGGCAGCCATAAAAGGTTTGAATGTTGATCCGGGATCCCAGGCATCGGCTATGGCCTTGTTTTTCCTTGTCTCGGGGGCAATTGCCTTGAAATTATTCGGGTCAAAGGCCGTTTCATTGGCCAGGGCAATGATTTCACCCGTACGGGGTTCCATCACGATTGCATAGCCTCCCTTCGCGCCTTTATCGAGGACGGCTTTTTTCAGATGGGATTCGACAAGATGCTGAATACGTTTGTCTATTGTCAAGACGAGACTGTAGTTGTTGAAATCGCCGCTCCCATATTTGTCGATGGTTTCGTTTGTTTCCATCTGGGGATAGAGTCTTTTCCCTTTGGCGTCTCTATTCCAGATCAGCTTTTGGGGGACTCCCCGCAGGTAGTTTTCATATCTAAGTTCAAGTCCCGCCAGGCCTTTGGCGTCCAGCCCCACAAAACCCACAAGGTGCCCGGCAAGTTCGCCCCCCGGGTAATAACGCATGGGTTCCTTGACGGTAAATATTCCCTCCATCTTTAACGTGCGAACGAGATTCGCCTGTTCGGGGGCAATTTTTCGGTCAATCCAGCAGAAATTTTTTTCGGTGGAAAGTTTTTTTACAAGAACTTGTTTGTCAATATTAAGGATTACGGACAGCCTGTTGGCGGTTTCTTCCGGATTTTTGATTTTGGAAGGATCTGCGCAGACAGAGTCGGTCATTATCGTCGCTGCCAGTTTTTCGCCGCTGCGGTCCAGAATAAGACCCCTGTCGGGCTGCAGCATAAGGGTTTGGGTATGCTGTTTACGGGCAAGAGCATTCAGTTTATTTGCCGAAACTACCTGAAGATCGAAGGCGCGCCAGAACAGGGTCATAAACAGCAGCAGCGCCAATCCCAGCAGGGTGGAAATTCTGAATTTCATCCATTTTCGTGATTCAGATGTCATTTCAGCAAAATCACCTGTTGCCTTTCCGGATACACCATCTGTAATTTTTCCCGGGCGATGGACTCGATCCGCTGTGGGGATTTAAGGGTTGCGAGTTCGAGTTTCAGTCTTTTCTGTTCTTCAATGAGCTGTTCACTGCTGGCAAGTTCACTGGCGATCTGATATTCCAGTTCCGTCATATGGATATGACTCCCCACATGAATTAGAGCGAAAAGCATAACCACGGAGGCGATAAATATCCAGGTGGAATAGCCAAGCCTGGTCGAAGAGTTGTCCTCGTGCGGAATCGTATGTCTCAATACTTCTGCTGCCTGCATAATCAGATTTTCTCCGCTGCTCTCAATTTCGCGCTTCTTGACCGCGGGTTCTCGCTGATCTCGGATTCAGAAGGGATGATCGGCTTTTTTGTCACGATTTTAAGCGTTGGTTTTCTACCGCAGGCGCAAATGGGAAAATCGGGGGGGCAGATGCACCCCTTTCCCCGGGCGCTGAAACTGTTCTTTACGAGCCTGTCCTCAAGCGAATGGAACGATATGACGCAGAAACGTCCGCCGCTCCGGAGAAGTTCCGCACCGTCCTCGAGGGCTTGTTCGATGTTGCGGAGTTCGTTGTTCACGGCGATCCGGATGGCTTGAAAAGTCCGGGTGGCCGGATGTATCCTGGCTGCCTCCCTGGTTCTGGGACAGGCTTCCGCCACAATGCCTGCCAGTTCGGTTGTCGTCCGAATAACTGAAATAGCTCTCCTTTTCGTTACAGCCGTGGCAATTCGCCGCGCCATTCTTTCTTCGCCATATTCCCTGATGATCTTTTCCAGTTCTTCCCGGGAGAGGGAATTGACCAAATCATAGGCGCTGGGCCCCCGATTTTTATCCATCCTCATGTCCAAAGGGGCATCCAGCGTAAAGCTGAACCCCCTGACCGCGCTATCCAACTGATGTGACGAAACCCCCAGATCGAGGAGGATGCCATCCACTTTGCTTATGCCCATCCCAGCCAATACGGCGCGCATTGCAGAAAAATTGCTGTTTACGAGGATAACCCTGCCGCCGAAAGCGATCAGCCTTTTTTTCGTCTCCTCAATGGCCTCGCCATCGATGTCCAGGGCAATAAGCAACCCATCGGGAGCGGAGCTTTTCAGGATTTCAAGGGAATGCCCGCCTCCTCCCGCGGTGCCGTCCAGATATACGCCTCCGGAGCGGCATTGAAGCGCTGCAAGCGTCTCAGCGATCATTACAGGCCTATGGAAAACACCTTTATCCTTTGCTTCCATGATTGCCCTGCACTGTTGGTTTTTGTTTTTATATTCCCAAGTCAGCCATATAGCCGCTGAAGGAATCGATATCTTCAGACGATTTCTTCATTTCGAGTTCGAATCTGTCCTTGCTCCAGATTTCAATAATCTTGATCATGCCGGCAAGAACGATCTCCTTTTCCAGCATCGCGTATTCTCTCAGACTGGGGGGGATAAGCACCCGGCCGTGACTGTCTATTGTGCAATCTACAGCGCCGGACATGAAGAATCGTTGAAAAGAACGAACCTCCTTGCGCATTAACGGCTGCTGGGAGACCTTTTCTTCTATGATTCTCCATTCGTCGAAGGGGAAAACCATAAGGTATCCGTCCCAGTTAGTTATGACAATCCGATTATCCTTCTTTTCGGAAAAGACTTCACGAAGCCGGGAGGGAAAGATGATCCGTCCTTTGTCATCTATCGTATGGTAATGTTGACCCCTGAAGACAGACATTTTGGGAATTCCCTCCACTAAAAACCAGCTTATCCCACTTTGGGCCGAAGATAGAAGTGTTTTCTGCTTTTGTCAAGTTTTTTTTTAGTTATTTTTTGTTTAAGTTTAGATCGTTGTGATGGAAAAGGGCGAATTAGCCGTCAAGGAGGTTTTTTCACCGCCAATTTTACAAATTTGCGTGCTTTTGCCTTGGGGAATGGCGCTGTCGGCCGGAATGAGCGTATTTATTTGCTGTTGCGATATTTGATAATAGCTTTTGTGTGACTGGCGAGGTCCGCTGAGAAGTGATGGGTTCCGTCATTTTTCGCAACGAAATAAAGGTAACCAACCGGGGCTGGCGACAAAGCCGCCCTTATGGAATCTATGCCGGGGTTGGCGATCGGGCCGGGCGGCAAGCCGCTGATCCTGTAGGTGTTATAGGGATTATCCAGTTTCAGGTGTTTTGCCAGGACAATTTTTACGTCATCAGCCAGCCCATATATTGCCGTTGGATCGCTCTGCAGTTTCATCCCCAGCTTCAGCCGGTTGTGGAAAACAGCGGAGATCAGCGGTTTTTCGGAGCTTGCTCCCGATTCTTTGCCGATGATGGAGGCAAAGGTAACCAACTGGTGAATGGTCATCCCTCTTTCTTCCGCCCTTTTTCGGATATCCGGGGTTATTTTATTCCAAAAGCTGGTTACAAGAATGCGAATTATTTCCCTTGTCGTCATTGAGCGGTCCAGACGGTAGGTGTCCGGATAGAGATAGCCTTCGAGGGTTTCTGCCTTTATGCCAAAGGAGGAGATAAAGTCCTGATCTGCAAGGAGCTTCATGAATTCCTTCTCATTGATCAGCTTGAAGGACATAAGCCGTTGAGCTATCTCCCGGGCGTTAATGTCTTCGGGGAGTAAAATATTGTAATATTTTTTTTCGCCCCGGATAAGTTTGTTGATAATATCAACCGGGGACAGCTTGCCTGCAAATTCGTATTCGCCCGCCTTGATGCGCCTTGCCGCACCCTTGCCGATGACGAGCATCCAGAAGAAAGGTCGATTGTGAACCAGCCTTGCGTCGCTCAGTATTTCTGTTATCTTGAAAAATCCGGCGCCGCTGGGAATGTCGACCGTGGTTGCCATGTCGGCACTGCCGACAGGATTAAAGGCGTAGCGGAAAAAGGCTGTTGCCAGCAAGAGCATGATCAGCGCCATTATCAAAACATTTTTGGGTCTAAAAGCCATACTCATCCAATATATTATTCAGGAGATCCCTCTTTTTGCCTCATCCGCCTTTAGTTTGCGGGCAGGAGAGTCGAGGTAATTCTGCAGGATAATGCTTGCGGCTATGCGATCTACATCCATCTTTTTCTCCCTTTTTCTCTTGCTCTGGCCATTGTTTTCCATGATGGTTTCAGCCTCTTTTGTCGAAAGGGCTTCATCCCAGCGGTCAACGGGCAGTTTGAACCACGTTTCGAGTCGGTGGATAAATCTGTTTACCTTTTCGCACTGTATCCCCTCGCTGCCATCGAGGCGGAGAGGATAACCGATGACAATCCTGTCAACGCCATAGCGACTTATGAAAGCGGATACTGCCGCCATATCAGCTTCACGATTTTTTCTGAAGATTGTTGCCAGGCCATGAGCCGCAATTCCGAGTTCATCGCATATGGCAACGCCGATTCTTTTTTCCCCGTAATCTAAAGCCAGTATCCTCAAGCCTTTCTCCTTAATCTGTCTGGGGCATACATAAATCATTCAGAAGGAAAAATCCACCCAAACCGGTGCGAAGACACGGTAAATTTGTTCTGCACGCAATAGGACGGGATTATTAGACTTTCTTTTTTGCCCACTTACGTGAAATCAGTTGCTTGCGCAGAGAACAAAATCATCGTGGGTGCGAAGATCGGCAGCCTCAATTATCAGCTTGACAGCAAGGAGCAACCTCGTGTATCCGGTGGCGGGTTGCGAAATTGAGAAAATTTGCCAATTGCATTTAAGCTCTAACCTGGAGCGGAGGGTCTTTTTTAAATAATCTGAAAATCATCTGATAAAAAATGGTTTAGCGCATTTCAGGCGGGATTACAGAAAGAAGGAGAGTTCTTATGATTGATGGACCGCGTAAATGGATGAAAAAGACAGCTAATTTGCTCGTTCTGGTCTTGTTTGCCTTGATACCATTCTCCCTGGCTTACGCCGCGCCGGATGAAAGCTGCATGGAATGCCATTCCGACAAGCAGATGACCACAAAACGAAATGGCAAGGCAGTTTCTCTTTTTGTGGATATAAAAAAATATACAACTTCAGTCCACGGCAAGGTCGGCTGTACCGGATGTCATCCCGGCGCCGATGTCAGGGATTTTCCCCATCCCGAAAAATTAGCGCCGGTGAATTGCGGCAGTTGCCATGACGATGCAGATAAAGAATTCAAGGCCGGCATCCATGGGAAGGCATTGGAAAAAAAGGAGCCGCACGCCCCTACCTGCTTTGAGTGCCACGGCAATCACTACATCCTGGCGAGCAGAAACCCACGCTCTCTTACCTATAAAATCAATATCCCCTCGCTCTGCGGGAAATGCCATAGGGAAGGGGCGCCGGTTGCGCGCATGTACGACATCCCCGAGAAGAATATTCTGGATAATTATTCCGAGAGTATTCACGGTGTAGGTCTTTTGAAAAAAGGGCTTTTAGTTACTGCGGCCTGCGCCGATTGCCACGGAAATCATCGCATTCTTCCCCATACAGATTCAAAATCGTCAACCAATCCGCAAAACATTGCCCATTCCTGCATGGTTTGTCATTCCAACATCGAGGGGGTGCACGCCAAGATTATTCAGGGGGAGCTGTGGGAAAAGAAGCCTGGGGCGATTCCCGCCTGTTCCGATTGTCACCGCTCGCACAAGATACGCAAAGATTCGATGACGACAGGTCTGGCCGACAACGACTGTTTGAAGTGCCACGTCAAAGAATCGATATACAGGATTGTGGACGGTAAAAAATTTTCACTCCATATTAAAGTTAAAGAACTCCAGGATTCTGCCCATAAAAACATTCCCTGCGTAAAATGCCATACGGATGTCAGTCCAACCCATAAAAGGCCTTGTGATACGGCGGGGAATGTAAACTGCGCGAGTTGTCATGCCGAGGTAGGCAGGGAATATGTCCAGAGCGCGCACGGACGCGCCCATGCCCTGAACAAGAAAGACGCGCCTTTCTGCACCTCTTGTCATGGGTCGCATGGCGTTTTGCCCTCTAAAAATTCAAAATCTTCCGTTTATCGGGGCAATATTCCTCAACTATGCGGCTTCTGTCATGGGGCGAAGGGAAAGGCGGCCGAATTTTCAAAAGTGGGAAACAGCAATGTTGTCACTGATTACTCGACAAGCGTTCACGGGGTGGCGCTTCAGAAAAAGGGACTCCTGGTCGCCGCGGTGTGTTCGGATTGTCATGGTAAACACCTGAATCTGGATCATAAAGACCCCCGCTCCACGATCAACAGAAACAATGTAGCGACTACCTGCGGAACTTGCCATGTCGGAATCTACAAGGAATTTGTTAAGAGCGTCCACAGTCCGACGGTCAGCAAGTCGAAAGAGAAACTCCCGATTTGCGAGGATTGCCATTCCTCCCATCAGATAACGCGGGTGGAAAAGGATAAATTCGTAACCGAGGTGACCAGCCAGTGCGGCAAGTGTCATGAAGAGCTCGCCAAGACATACCTGGACACGGCTCACGGCAAGTCTTATCTGCTGGGGTCTCATAAAGTGGCAAAATGTTCCGATTGCCACGGGGCCCATGGAATCCTGTCGGTCAACAATCCCAATTCAATGGTTGGCTTTAAAAACGTGGTGCAGACGTGCAGGCAATGCCATCCGGGCGCCAACCGGCGTTTTACCGATTACCTGACCCATTCCACGCATCATGACAAGGTGAAGTTTCCCGTTCTATTCTACACGTTCAGGGCAATGAGCTTACTTCTTATAGGAACCTTCGGGTTCTTTGGCATCCATACATTGTTGTGGATCCCCCGCTCTTTTGCGCGCATGCGGGAGAAGAAACGGAAATACGAGGCGGATACCTTTAAAGATCATCGGTATGTGGAGCGCTTCAATAATTATCATCGCATTTCCCATCTTATTCTTGTTGTAAGCTTTTTGGCGCTGGCAATTACCGGTATGGCTCTGAAATTTTCCGATATGGCGTGGGCGAGGTATATAGCGAACATGCTGGGGGGGGCGGCGGCGGCGGCCCGGATTCATCATTTCTCGGCGGTAGTTATGTTCGGTCTGCTATTTTCCCATGTCATTTATCTCGTAAGATTGAAAATCAACAACAAAACGCCGCTAAAAGAATTTATTCTGGGCAAAAACTCCATGCTGCCCAACGCCCAGGATTTGAAGGATTTTGTCGCTACGATAAAATGGTTTGCCGGAAAAGGGCCAAGACCACAGTATGGCCGCTGGACGTATTGGGAAAAGTTCGATTATCTGGCCGTTTTCTGGGGGGTTCCCGTGATCGGCCTGTCCGGATTGATTCTTTGGTTCCCCGAAATCTCCAGCCTTGTTTTCCCGGGGTGGCTTGTCAATGTTGCAGCCATTATACACAGTGATGAAGCCCTGCTGGCTACAGGGTTTATTTTTACGGTTCATTTTTTCAACACCCATCTGCGGCCGGAAGCTTTTCCGATGGATCCCGTTATCTTCACCGGGTTAGTTCCCGAGGAGGAGTGCCGTGAAGAAAGACCGCGCGGCTATGGAGAGGCAGGAGCGAATGGGCAGTTGGAGGAAAAGATTGTCACTAAAGAGCTTTCGCCTGATTTCATGAAGCTTGTCCGCACGTTCGGCTTCTTCTTCTTGTTTCTGGGCGTAATGGTTGTCCTGTTGATAATATACACGGTCCTGTTTGGATAACTGTATAATTGCTGCCCTTCCCCCGCGATATTTCCGGCGGGGGAATGGTAAAAACAGCAGAGGATGACGAGTATTGAGAACTCATAATATTTTTAAAATTGCCAACTCCATTGGTGCAAAGTTTTTCGTTCTTCTCGTTTCCCTGTTGATAATTGCCTTCGGAATCATCATCTATCTGAATGTCTATTTTCTGAACAATTTTTTCCGTCAGGATGTTGTTCATAATGCCGTCAAGGTGAGCAATCTGATAAAGAGGGCGACTTACCACAGCATGCTGGAGAATCGCCGGTCCGATTTGACAAACACGATTTTAAATATCGGGAAGGAGAAGGAGTTTCGGGGGATCAGGATCTATAACAAGATCGGCGTGATCGCCTTTTCAGACAAGGCGGAGGATGTCGGCAATGTTGCGGATAAAAGGGCGGAGCAGTGTTATGTTTGCCATGCAGAGGAACCGGCGAAGGGGGTTGTCCCGACAAAAGATCTGACGCGGACATTCGTTGCGAATGACGGGACCCGCGTTCTGGGGTTGATAAGTCCGATTGAGAATTCTCCTGAGTGTTTTAACGCTGCGTGCCACGCCCATTCTCCGCAGGATGGTCTGCTGGGGATTCTGGATGTAAAATTATCCCTGGAGGATGGCGACAGGCGGATTGTTGGAACACGGGACAAGATGATCATTTACTCGGCATTGCTGATCTTGATTACCGTTCTGGTGAAGGGATATTTCATCCGGAGGATGATCCATAACCCTATCAAAAAACTGGATGACGCTACCGATGAGGTTGCCAATCTTAACCTCGATCATAAGGTAGAGCTGAATTCCCGTGATGAGTTTGGCAATTTGGCGAGGTCTTTCAACAAGATGACTGCTGAACTCAAAGAGGCGAACCGGGCCGTTAAAAACTGGTATACGCAGCTCGAAGAAAGGGTGCGGGAGAAGACCATGGAGCTGGAAAAGGCGGAGGCGCAGCTTATAATGGCGGAGAAGATGGCTTCGATGGGAGAACTGTCGGCGATGGTTGCC
>CAZKHU010000002.1:0-48750 GCA_964552725.1 uncultured Syntrophus sp. | reverse complement strand
AGAGACCGTTACGGTTACAGTTTCCGATACCGGCAGAGGGATTCCCGAGACGATTCTTCCCCATATCTTTGAACCATTTGTGTCGACGAAAACGAAGGGCACAGGGCTGGGACTTTCTGTTGTCTATGGTATTGTGCATCAGCATGGGGGGTCTCTTGATGTCAAGACCGGGGCAGATGAAGGCACTGTTTTTACCGTTTTTCTTCCCCGGAATCCGATTGCCGCCCATGATAAACAAGGCTTGATTAAAAATACGAAGGAGATAGGCTGTGAAATCTGAAGAGATAGGAATATTGATCGTTGACGACGAGGCATCTGTCCGGGATTCCCTTTATCAGTGGTTCAAGGCCGATGGCTATCGGGTGGATACCGCCGATGAGGGTGCACGCGCCTTGAAAAAGCTTCAGGAAACAGCTTCGGATATTGTTTTGCTGGATATCAAAATGCCTGGCATGGACGGGATAGAACTGCAAAAACGCATAAAAGAAATCGATAGTAATATCGTGACGATTATCATGACGGCCTACGCTTCCGTCGATACCGCGATCCAGGGACTGAAAGACGGCGCTTTTGACTATATAACCAAGCCGATAGACCCTGACGACTTGAGTCGCCTGATCAGAAATGCCGTGGAAAAGAGGAGACTCGTCACCGAAAATATTCAGCTTCGCCAGCACATAGAGGAATTATTGTTGCCGGAGGAGGTTGTGGGCGAAAGCCTGGCGATAAAAAGGGTTATGGACATGGTGGACACAGTTGCCAGAACCGATTCCACAGTGATGGTTCTCGGCGAAAGCGGAACAGGCAAAGAGCTTATTGCCAGGGCAATACACAGCCGAAGCGCCCGCAGATATTTCCCCATTATTGCCATTAACTGCGGCGCCTATGCCGAAGGGTTGCTCGAAAGCGAGCTGTTCGGCCATGAAAAGGGTTCATTTACCGGGGCGATGTACAGAAGAAAAGGTAAACTTGAGATGGCCGATAAGGGCACCCTGTTTTTGGATGAAGTCGGCAATATCAGCGAAAAGATGCAAATGGACCTTCTGCGCGTGATAGAGACTAAAAAATTTACCAGACTGGGAGGAGATAAAACGATCGATGTCGATTTCCGGATTATCTGCGCGACCAACAAAAATCTGGAGAAGGCAATTAGGGATGGCAGCTTCCGTGAGGATCTCTATTACCGATTGAATGTATTTTCCATTGTTTTGCCAACGCTGAAGGAAAGGAAAGACGATATTCCGTTAATTGCGAGATATTTTCTCAAACAGTACGCTCAATCAATGAACAAGGATGTTGCCGACTTTTCCCCTCAGGCCATGGATGCATTCATCGGATACGATTGGCCCGGAAACATCAGGGAACTCAGAAATGCGGTCGAACGGGCGGTTGTTGTGGCAAAAGGGAAATATATCCAGGTTGGCGACATTTGCTTTCCTTTTCCCTCTGCTTCTGCAACGATTTCAGAAGGCATCGTCGAATCGCTGGAAGAGATGGAGAGGAAACATATATTGAAAATATTGAATCAGACCAGGGGAAATATTGCTCAGGCAGCCGAGATTCTCGGAATCAGCCGGCTTACCCTCTACAATAAAATCGAGAAATACGGTTTTAGGAGAGATGACCTTAATAAACAGTATCTGTGATGCCTTTTATTTATATCGCCCCAATTGAGCTTGCAGACCAGTCCTTCCTCGAGACGTTGGAAGTGCTAATTTCCGACATTTTTCATATAAGGACAAAAAGGGGAGAGTTTAAGGTAAATCTGCGAGATGTATTTGATGTAAAAAGATCGCAGTATAACTCTTCGCTGGTTCTTCAGCAATTGATAGCGAATCCCCCCCGTGACGCGGAAAAGATATTGGGGGTGCTCGACGCCGATCTTTTTATACCAATTCTTACCTTTGTTTTTGGAGAAGCGCAACTTGGGGGGATTGGCGCAGTGGTTTCGAAGCACCGCCTCCATAACCGTTTTTACGGGATGGCCGAAGACCGGGAATTGACGGCCAGGCGCCTGCTGAAAGAGTCAGTCCACGAATTGGGGCATACCTTTGGCCTGATCCATTGCACCCAGCCTGGTTGTGTCATGAATTCTTCCACCTATGTAGAAAATATTGATCAGAAATCATCAGAATTCTGTTCGTTGTGTCAGAAGGGGGTAAAAAAAGAAGAAGGTCCCCGTTCTGCCCACAGGCTGTTTACCTTTCCCTGGTGGAAGAAAAAAGAGTGAATTATTTGTTTGTAGGGATTTGCGGCAAGCAGGATGCGGGCAATTCAGGAAGCCTGAGTATGTTCGGCCTCTTCCTCCGCAACCTCTTCATAGCCGACGATCATGGACTTGATATGATCAAAAATATGATGTCCCATCGTTGTCATGTAAAGATGGACAAGAAAGTTCAACAGGCAGAGATAGGCGGCGATAACGTGCAAGGCGTCGATCATTCGGACGCCTCCGAGACGTTCAATTTCATCCCTGAAGTAGAATATGTCGCTGAAGAGGATGCCGGTGACGATCAGGGCAAACAGGATAACCGGCATGGCTGCCCCGTAGGTAAGCTTCTGCAAAGGGTTGAATTTGCCCTCCGGGGTGGAGACGAAGGGATTCTTTTCTCCATTGAATAAACCGATTACATAATAGCGGGCCTGCCTTCCCATGACGGGTATATCAGATAGACGGAAAAGGTAATGCTTGCGAAAGCTGCCGCTGATCATGATATAGGCGATCCAGAAGATAAAGGCTGCCGTCATTGCAAAGCCTGCATATTTATGGATCAAAACGGCGGCCGTGTAACCGGGAAACCATAAACCAAGGCTTTTGGCGACCTCCTCAGTGCCTGGCGCCCTGAGATGTATTCCGGTAACGGTCAGCAATATGATAATTGCGGCGTTAATCCAATGCCATACGCGAATGGTCAATGTGTGCAGATAAACCTTTTTCATCGTTTTACCACCAGTATTCTTAAGAGGGCATGAACCATGCACCCGAGCAAAGCGAGAATCAACAGGCCTATGCCGACCAGGTCTATGAGTTTGAAACCCAAGCCCTTGATGTAAGACCTCAAATTTTCCGGGGCCTTGTGGATAAGTGCGGATATGTCGTCCCTGGTAATTTTTTGTTCTCCCAGCAGGTAAATATCCATAGCCATTGACAATGGATAAGTTGACAAGAGCGTTCCTTTCACCGGCGCGTAAACATGTTCCTCCTTGCCTGGAATGTTCAGATAGAGCGAGTTGTAAAAGGAGGCTTGGGACGAATGGCACACGACGCAGTTCTTCTCTTTTAGTCTGGTGACCGAATAGTCGTGATGGACTTTTGTAACAACGATCTCAGCGTCGATCGAGACGCTGTTATCCATTTTTTTATTCAAATATTTCAGTATGTTGCCTATATCATTTCCCTTCAGGATGTCTTCGGCATATTTATCGATAACCGACCGCACCTCGATGTCATGGCCAAACGCCTTTTCAAAATCTCGATAGGTTAAGGCTGTTTTTTTATCGCCATTTTTCTTTTGGAAAAAAAAGACCATACTTTTTTCAGAGCCGGGACTGTGACAAGACGTGCACTCAAGATACTGGAAGTGAAGAGCGGTATTAGGCAGCCATTTATGTTTGGAGATGTAATCTTTGTGGCAACGCGAGCAGACAGCTATCCGCTCCTTGGCATTGTATTCCTTGTACGATTTTATCAGATGGGGGTTGTGACAGTCAGTGCAGGCTGCAGAATTCTGTTTGCCGTGAAGGGAATTTTTGTAGGTATGATAGACTTTCCCGTGGCAGAGGATGCACACCCCATCGGAGATTCTTTCTTGGGAAGTATGACAATTTGCGCAGGTGACCCCCTGTCTTCCATGTACCGTTTTTTTGAAATCAAGCAGAGAAGGAAATTCAGGAATAAATATGCCGGGATCTATCTGAATACTGTATCCCGATTCACCGTTAAACTTTGCCGTTGCGGTTGCAAATCTTGTTCGTTTGTCGTGACATTCACTGCAGTCCGCGGGCTTCTTTCTGATGTTATGGATATTGCCGTAAGACCAGTATTGACGGTCAATGGTAGAGTTAGGGAATTTGTGTTCAAGAAGATACTCCAGTGTGTGCCATTCGGTCCGGTCAATAAAACCTTTTCCGTCGCTGTCAACATCCTTTTTGTCCAGGGAGGCGCCGACCGGCAGTTTGATCGTTGCGGTGATCCCGCTTTTTTCGGGTATGCCATGGCAGGCGAGGCAATTTAACGTTGCAAGGTGTTTGGCGCGGGAGGGAAGTTTTTCATGAGTGGCACGGGAATGACAGGATGTGCAACCGGCGCTCACTATCCCGCTGTGTGCCCTGTGGCAGTCAAGGCAAGCTATTCCCCGGGCATGATGAACACTTTTCTTGAAACTGTCAGCCGTTTTGCTGTGGCACTTGTTACAAGTCGGCTGTGCTGGTTTTTCCTTATGGGGAAATGCCGTTATCTCGGTGTGACAGTCGTCGCAAGAGATACCTTGGTGAGACATGGATTTTTTTAGTTCTCCATGACAATCAGTGCAATTCTCGTGTGTGGGAAACGCCCATATCGGCGATGCGAAAAAAACAACCAACAAAAGAATAAGACGACGCATATGCCCTCCGATAAATACACCAAAGGCCAGCTATTGCGCGTATAATAGAGGTATCTTGTTTTTTGTCAAGGATAATTTGACAGGATAATTTGATTATAAAAAACTAAAATTTAAAAAATCAATAGTTACGTTCCTTTTTATCAGCCCCGCAGTGCGGAAATAATCTCGGCGGCAACCTTATCCAGATTTTCCCTTTCCGCGAGACCGAGCACAGAGGATGACTCCAGTTGCCTTGAGGTGAGGGAAGAGAGAACGGGGATTGTTGCTGTAAGGGGAGGGAGACCCGGTAGATCAGGAAGCTTGAACGCTGAAGGCGCCCGATTTATTACAAGAACCTGACGTTTCAACCCCATCTGCCTTGCCAGAATGCTTATTCTGGCTGCCGTTTGCAACCCTCTCATACTCGGTTCGCTTACCACGATCAGGCCATCGACGTATTCTATGGTTCCGCGTCCCAAATGTTCCACCCCCGCCTCCAGATCCACGATAATCCACTGCCTGGTTTCAACGATCAGATGGGCAAGGAGCGCCTTTACCAGGGCATTAGGAGAGCAGGCGCAGCCGCTTCCCGCGTCGGCAATGGTTCCCATTACCATAAATTTCAAGTTTCCCACCTGTTTGGAAATTCTGTCCGTTAGATCGTCAACTTTTGGATTTATCTGAAAGAAGCCCTCTCCGACGCGTTCTCTTATAAGCTCCTTGTTTTGAATAAGCGGTATTGGTATTTCATCCTCCCTAAGCCCCAGCGCCTGTCCCAGAGACAGGGCCGTGTCGGCATCGAGGAGTATAACCTCTTCCCCCTGGCGGGCCAGATAATCTCCCAGCCAGACTGTTAAAGACGTTTTTCCCACCCCGCCTTTTCCCGCGATTGCAAGTTTCATGTCAGTCCCTTATCCTTTTTCCATGCTGTTTTTTACGGCCAACTTCCGCCGTTCTCGGGAAAGTTCCCAGACTAAGCACTGTGTTCTGAATTGGCAGTAAAGTTTCGGGTCGATACAACTGCAACAGTAAAGCGAATTGTTGCATTCGCAACATTCCTGGCAGAATCCCGCCTGGTGCTTCTGGCAGATCGCGATTGCTTCCCGATCTGGATGTTTTTTGCACTTCATCTCCGGTGTTTCTCTCCGATAATGCTATCTGGAAGCTTGCCTGGGGACGAAAATTCCCCTTCCGTTACCGACTTTAAGGTAAAACTTCACAAAAACTTCCTGACAGCTAACACGATTCACTTTGTCAGTAAAGAAAAAATCACGCTTATCCCGTGAGCCGTCTCCAATATGAGTAATTGGGGGATTTTTTAACTTGACACCCATTGACTGCTTTGGTAAATTCCCCAAAATACAATAATTTCAGAATTTCGAGCGATGGTGCAAACCTTGCTTTCCTAAATAAAGTCATGGCGTAAAAAGCATCATGGCGGCATTTGGCCTTGGAGGTGTTATCATGGGTAATCGCTGTTCCCATTTGTTTACTTCATTGTTCTTGATCCTCTTGTTTCTATTGGCAGGCGCTGCCCCGGTTTTTGCCGTCAAGGTCGGGATAGTGCTGCCACTTACCGGGGCAGGGGCCAAATTGGGAGAGATAGAGAGACGGTCTTTTGAAATGGCGGTCGAGGAGATAAACAAGGCCGGTGGCGTCAAGGGGGAAAGGCTGGAGCTCGTTATTGAAGATGACAACGGAAAACCGGAGGTAGGCCGCTCCGTGGTCGAAAAAATGATCGCCAGGGGGAAGGTGGTCATGATTGGCGGCGGCCACAGCAGTCCGGTCGCTTATGCGATTGCCAAGTTATGCCAGCAAAGCAAGACGCCGTTTCTGGTCAACACGGGCGCTGATGATAACATTACTGCCTCCAACTGGGACTATGTTTTCCGCCTCAATCCCCCGGTAAGTGAATATACGGCGGCGCTTGAATCGCTTCTGACGGAGGTGATAAAACCCAGGACGGTTGCCATTCTTCACGAGAACAACCTCTTCGGAAATGCCGGCGCTAATTCTTTTGAAGCGGTCTGTAAGAGAATGGGATGGAATGTTGTTCTCAAAGAGGGATATGAATCCGGGGAAATTGATTTTAAGCCGCTATTGTCAAAGGTGAAGCAGCTCAATCCTGATGTTGTTTATATGATTTCCTACATTATGGATGCCTCCCTGCTTATGACCCAGTCCAGGGAATTGAAGATCACCCCGAAGGTTTTCATAGGCGGTGCGGCCGGCTTTACGATGCCGGAATTTCAAAAAAACTCAGGCGCTGCTGCCTGTATGGTCATCTCCGCCGCCCTTTGGCACCAGTCTCTCAAGTATCCCGGCGCCATGGAATATTTTAACAAGTACCATGAAAGGTACAAAACCGATACGGAATACCATGGGGCTGAAGCCTATGCTGCGGCATATGTCATTGCCGATGTGCTGAAGCGCGCCAAATCCTACAACAATGAAGACATCAAAAATGCCCTGTCTGCAACGGACATGATGACCGCATTTGGCCCGGTAAAGTTCGTATCGTATGACAAAATTAAAAATCAGAACAGGGTGCCGACCTACGTTGTGCAGTGGATTAATGGCAAGCTTGAGCTTGTCTGGCCTGCCAGTATTGCGACAAAAAAACTGGTTTATCCTGTTGACTGGCTTAAGTCATCGAAATATTAACCTTTGTTTCCAGTCAGTCAATATGGGGGGTTGTGTCTGCGCAATTCGCCGGCCTGTCGAATCGTGAAAATGATATCGAGGCCGCTGTTTTTCCCATACCTCATTATCCCAATATTGACCGAATTTTCAAGACGATATCCATTGGGGGTTTATTTGATGAGAGTTAAAGCGATAGGGGCAAGGAAGCAGATGAAAACGGCAGCGAGCAGGTAACGGCAGATATTGTCGATACCTTCATTAAGGAGATACCCCTTGTCCCAGTCTGCCGTTTGTATGAAACGATGGAACCGGGCAAAAGGCTCCCGCAGGCAAAAATCCTCGCAGGCGGACTCAGCCCGCTTTCCGATGGTCATTTTAGAAATAGTCGCTACATTTTGCATGTTTTTATCCCTTATTAAGCGCCTGTAAACGATAAAATTCCTATTAATGCATTAACTATGCTCGATATTTGCGTATCGCAGCGGTCACGATGCCGCCTATCTTCAGCTCCTGTCGCGGTCTGATCGTGGGGTATATGGAGTTGGCTGGTTCCAGTACAATCTCCCGACCCTGCTTCCGAAAGTATTTCATAGTCCACGCTCCGTCAACCTCGGCTATTACGATGTCTCCGTTTTTCGGTTCCCGTCCTTTTTCGACAATTACGAGATCCCCCTCGATGATTCCTGCCCCATTCATCGAATCGCCGCTTACATGAAGCAGGAACGAGGTCTCCGGCCGTGCGACGAGGTATTCTTCTATGGACATTATATCGCAAAGCGCCTCTTCCTCCGGGGAGGGGAACCCTGCCTTGATCGAACCCAGAACCGGGATGGCGAAAGGAGAGGAAGTCAGTCTGAGATGACTTTCCCCGTCTCTTGCAAGCAGACCGGCGGCAATCAGTTTCTCAACCCAGAAGTGAACGACGCTCTTCGATCTGACGTCAAGCAACGTGATCATCTCTTTGTAGGAGGGCATTCTTCTATTTTCCCGGAAGAATGCGGAGATGATTTTCCGAACCGATTCTATTGTTCGTTTTTCGTTCATGATTTGACCTTATAGAACTTTCGTTCTATTGTCAAGAAGTTCTTTTTACCATATTATCCCGATAGTCGATTCTTTTATCGGCATATCTTTTACCGGCATAAACAAGGTTGCATCAACAGAGGAGGCCGCATGTCAAGGCGGATAGCATGGCGACGGGCAGCGTTGCCGCTTTTGTTCTTTTTGTCAGGATGGGCGCAGGGGCAAAGCGGGGCGGGGGGGATAAATCCGGGCGGGGCCGGTTTTTATTCTTATCGGGTGGTCCGTTCCTATCCCCATGACCGCGGGGCCTTTACCCAGGGGCTGGTTTATGACGGCGGTTTTTTTTATGAAGGAACTGGACTTAATGGTCGCTCCACGTTGCGTAAAGTGGAACCGAATTCCGGAAAAGTCATCAAGAATGTATCCCTTTCCCCTTCATTTTTTGGGGAGGGGATTGCCGTTTGCGGGAATCGTATTATCCAGCTTACCTGGCTTTCCCGAAGAGGTTTTGTCTATGAGAAGGATACATTTGAGCTGATCGGCAAATTTTCTTACGAACATGAGGGATGGGGGGCGACCAGCAACGGGAGGGAACTTATTGTTAGCGATGGAACGTCACTGCTGCGTTTCTGGAATACGGACGATTTCCGTGAAACGAGAACCATCCGCGTTCATGACGGCCGTTATCCGGTGAATGGGCTTAATGAACTGGAATATATGCGGGGAGATATTTACGCCAATGTTTGGCCGACGAATTACATCGCGGTTATTAACCCTGCAACGGGAAGCGTGAAGGGCTGGCTGGATATGGGCCGCTTATTGTCTGCGACGGAGGCGCAGGGAGTGGATGTCTTAAACGGCATTGCCTACGATGCAAAGGGAGACCGTCTGTTTGTTACCGGGAAATTATGGCCGAAAATATTCGAGATAGAATTAGATCCTCTCCGTAAATAACATTGGTTCATTTCACTGTGTAGCCGCGGCCATCGAGACAGGCAGACAGTGCCCTTGAATAATCCGCGCGTTTGTCGTTCCTTTGCAAATTTTCATCTCCACCTTTTGGTTGTGTGGGGTCATAGCCGGTCTGACTTACTGCCCAGCTGTGGCATTGGTAACGATCATCCGCCTGCTGCTTTTCATCCTGGCCGTTGCGGGGATAGATAAAAAGTTGTTCCGCTGGTGGAGGGGTCTGACTCACCGTATTTTCCGTCGGCGGCGCCACGACTTTGTAGCCATTGGCATAGTGAGTGTAGTAGACCTCGTTTGCATAGTAGTAAGGCACGCCGCTCACCCAGACCGTTGCGTAATAGGGGGGCAGGAAACTGACGAAAAGTCCCAGAGGAGGCGCTATTACGGTAAAGAGTCCCCCATTGGGGCGGTACCACACGCCATCGTGAAAGTAATAGCGGGCGCCCCTGTGAACGACCGTATGGCGGCTGCGGGGGATTTCCCGCACTGTCTGGCCGCGTAGCGGATAATGGCGCTCGAGATGGTACCGCGAATCGAGAAATTGACGACGCGGATCACGATTGCGGTGATCAGCCGCATTGGCGGTTGTCAGGATAAAGAGTGTCAATGCCGGAAAAATAGCTGTTATCAGACAAATTGAAAACATTCTGTTTTTGTGATTCATAAGCTTTTTCTCCATAAAATGGCCTCGCAAGAGTCGATTGTAAAGGATTTTTTCATCAATCCGCTCCGGGAACAGCTATTAGCGTTCATTTTACAGTGTATCCCCGGCCTTCGAGACAGGCGGACATTGCCCTCCGGAAGTTCATTTCCTTCTCGGCAAACTGGGCGTTGAGGGTTTGGTTTTCAGCGGTGCGGGCGGCCTGTTGCTGCCTTGCCGAATCAGAGGCGGAGCCCACTATTGCACCTCCTGTTGCGCCGATGATGGCGCCGCCGGGCGCATTTCTTCTGCCCCCCACAATTGCCCCCAAAACGGCGCCGGCGATTGCCAAAGTTGCAGTATCGTAGCCCGGCGGGGGCATCGGCACCAGCCTGACGCGATCATCCGGAGGAATCTGGGAGGTTGCAGGGTCGAACCCCGTTTCCTTGACCGCCCAGTTGTAGCATTCATAGTGATCCTGCCCCTGTTGCTCTTTAGTTTGCCCGGCTTTCGGATAAAAATAGATTTGGGCGGCAACACCGGCCTGTCTTTTGGGGCCGGATGCGGGGAGGGGCTGCATTCCTCCGCGATACGGATTAATATAACATCCGGACAGCACGAGGATAGCCCCAATGAGCGCAAAAAACAATTTGTTTTTATCGTTTTTCTTTCTAAAGTCTGCAACAGTCATTATTTTCTCCTCGTTGTTATCAAGTTTGTGCTTAATCTTTTACAGGTGGCGGCAAAAGTTTTTATACTTGCAAAAAAAGGCTTTAAGGTAGTAGACACAACCCCAGGCTACAATTATTTCGTCAGAAAAGAAAGTATATCGGGACGAACCAATGCAACGTATCGAATCGCTTTTAGAAAAAAAAGAGGAAACGGTTCTCAACGTATTCAAACTGAAGACAATGCTCCAGGAAAACGATACGCTGGCGATTCTGATATACGGAAGCCCCGATCCTGATGCAGTTGCCTCGGCTATGGCATTGCGGGAGCTGCTGAATCAGACGAAGCCGCTTGCCAGATGTATCTTTGTCGCCACCGAGCAGGTCATACGCCAGCAAAATGCCGAATTTGTCAAGGAGATGAAGGTTGACATACAGATGCTTGACAAGGTGGATTTAAAAGAATACCGCCTTGTCGCGGTTGTGGATGCCCAGCCAACCTTCTTTGGGGATGCACTTGTCGATATAAAGCCCCAGATTGTTCTTGATCATCATCCCTGCCGGACAGTCTGGCATGCCTCGCTTGCCGATGTCCGTGCGGATTACGGGGCTCTGTCCACTATCATGACTGAATACCTCCTTGTGGCGCGTACCCGGATCCCCAAGCGTCTTTATACGGCGCTGCTTTATGGAATCAGAAGCGATACCAATAATTTCGAGCGCGACGCAAGGCTGGAGGATGTAAGCGCCTATTATTTCAATTTTATGCATGCCAATCGGCAGCTTATCCGCCGCATAGAGCTAAACCAGATACCGGACCGGTTTCTCAAGCACTTCGATTATGCCCATAAGCACAAACGCCGATACAGGGATCGATTGATCTGCTTTCTCGGGATTGTGGAGAGCGCCGATGTCTGTGTGCAGGTCGCTGATTTCTATATCAGAATAATCAATATATTCCACGTAATTATCGCCGGCATGGTTAAGGATCGTCTTATAATTATTTTCCGTGGTGATGGCTATCGCCATGACTGCGGCGCCATCGCCATCCGGTCATTCGGGGGCATCGGGTCCGCTGGCGGGCATCGCAGCGCTGCACGGGTTGAGATTCCGCTGGATGCCATGAAAAACATCCTGGGAGGGGATCTTTCCCAGGATGCGGTCAATCATTTTCTTGTTCAGCAACTTCGGCGTAAAAAAGAGGCAAGTTTAATAAACTCGAATAGATAGTTTGATTTTTTAATCTTTCTCCTTGGGGGAAGCTGTCTCAGCTGCCTTGGGCGGCGCCGCCGCTTCTGTGGGGGCGGCTTTGACTTCGCTGTTTTTTTCTGTTACAGGCGCCTTCTTTCCGCCGTAATCTGTTGCGTACCAGCCGTTTCCCCTCAGGTGAAATGTTGAAAGCGACATCAATTTATGGACCGGCCCGCCGCAGGACTGGCATGTCTGCATCGGCTGAGCCGTTATTCCCTGGAAAACCTCAAATTCCTTGCCGCATTTTCGGCACTTGTACTCGTAAATCGGCATATCGATAAACCTCCCCAATATATGTTCTACTGAACAGTATGCATCCTGTACTGGTCGCTGAAACAATCCAAAACCAGATTCATCTCGGTGTCGGCCAGTGGTTTCAACAGATTTCTGGTGATGCGGTGAACCTTTTCCTCTTCGCATGTCTTTTCATTTCCCGTGGCGTAAAAATCACCTTCGCCTCTTTCGAAACGGATGACATGCACCAGTTCGTGTGTTGCAACGTACAACAATAGTGGAAAAAGTCGGACAAAGCTGTCTGCCCTTTTCACCGCCTCCAGGATGACGTCATCCTGGAGGCAGATGCGGTAAAAAGCCATATCCTTGCCGCTACTCCCGGCAGGCTGCAACTCATACTTGAAAAGATGGGCAAAGGTGCCGTCGCAAATCTCGTGTTTTTCCAGAAAGGCGCGTGTTTTGACGTCATACCGGTGTAATTTCCGCTCCCCGGCGTTGATATTGAAAAAACGCCGTGTCATTATTTCGGCCTCGGCGAATGATCTCGTGGCCAGGGCTATCTGTTCCGGGCTGAAATACATCTCCATCTGTTCACCCAACATCTGTCAATCGGCAATATTATATGCACTGGATATAAACTGTCAAATATTTATATCCATGTCTGTCCCCATCGTTTGGAATATGCCGAAAACATTGCACAGTTATTTGAGGGGGATGGTTTTTATTTCCCACCGGGCCTCGTAGAATTCGGCGAGCTGCTCTTCGGCTGTCGGGATAATATGTCTTACGCTTCTGCCGAAAAACTTTTCCGAACTCCTGTATCTAAAAATGCCTCCGGTTGTGGTTGTCAAGTTTACCTGACTCATCGGCAGAGATGTCGCGTAAACGACAAAGCGAACCGTGCCGAAAGGGGGCTGGGCACTCAACTCGTAGCGATCGCCCTCGTCGGGTATCCGGTAGCGCTTGCCTTTTTCGAAGGCGGACAGCTGGCGGTAATTATTGGGGAGTATCTGATGGACACTGCCTTGGGGATCAATCTTGATAATCTTCCCCTGAAAGTCCCGATTTCCCTGAAGGTAAAGGACTATTTTTTCACCGTTTTTGTATTCTTTTTTATCCGTCCAGATGCGGACATCGAGAAAATCCGCCCGGGAGAGCGCCTCTGCCTCAGGGCGCCCTCCTGTCTTGGGGTTTTTGAGGGTAAAAGCCCCTTCCACTTCAAGCCAGAGAGACTGTTTTTTGCTGCTTTCCGGGGTTGGCGTCTCTTCCTGTTTCAATATCTTGACAAGACCGGCGGGGGTTTTGGCAAATTCGAACCCGAGGTTTTGTCCCTTTTTCCCGTCAAGGTGCGCCTGTATTTTCTCTATGGCAATCTGTCTGCCCCGTTTAGCCAGTCGGGCGGAAGCCTCCTGGTGAGCGGTTTTGCCGTCAAGAACCCCTGCCTTTACCCCGACGATAAATGAGCGGTTTTCAGAATCCGGCAGGGGGAGTGAGGGTTCTGCCAATGCCGATAAGGCAGATAAGAGGCATGATGAAAAAAGCAGGGCAAATATGATAGGGGAAAAATTGAATCTGGATCGCAACAGAAAAGAAAATGGCATGATACCTCCTTTATAAGGGTCCTTTTTTGTCTTTATGTACCTCCTTGGCATGTTCGATAATTCTGTCAATCAGCTCTGCCGGGGTAATCCCTACGGCCGCCGCCTGGTGGAAAAGAACGGTGGAGGGAGTCATTCCGGGAAGGGTATTTGGTTCCAGGACTGCTACCCGTCCGTCTTGCCTGACAAACATGTCGATTCGGGCGTATCCCTTTAAATTCAATGCCCGGAAGGCGGCGAGCGCCGTCTCCCGGATTTTTTCGATCTGTTCGCTGGGGAGACGGGGCGGGGTCTTGTTTTCCCCCTGCCCATAGAGAAACTTGTCTTCAAGGGAGAGGATTTCCTCGGTGGCGATTGTCTCGGAGGGCATGAGGGCCTCCGGATCTTCAACGCCGATAATCCCGCAGGTGACCTCTGTTCCGGAAATGAATTCCTCGACAAGGACCATGCCGTCCCACAGGAAGGCGTTTTCTACCGCTTCTGCAATTCCCTCTGCGGAGACTACCTTCTTGACCGCTGTGCTGCACCCTTCGCGGCAGGGTTTGACGACGCAGGGAAACCCTATATCGCGGGCTACATCTCCTATAATATCGTGGCTATTGTTGTCCCATAGCCTTTTCCGGATGGGTATCGTCCGTGGAACGTCGAGACCGCTTTCGGCAAGAATCCGGCGGGATACATATTTGTCCATCCCGATTGCGGAAGAAAGGACCCCGGAGCCGGTATAGGGAATTTTGAGGAGTTCGAGGAGTCCCTGCATGCAACCGTCCTCCCCATATTTCCCGTGCAGTCCGTTACAGATAACATCAACCCGCCCTTTAAGCGATTCATAGGGTATCGGTGTGGCTTCCGTCTTTAGGTCCTCCTCGATGTCGCGTGTACTGTTACGCATCAGGAGTTTTAACGGAAGCTCCCAGAGGAGAGCGCCGCTGTCCATAAATATGGGGATGGGTTTATATTTGCGGCGGTCAATCTTGCTGAAGATGTTCCGTCCGCTTTCCAGCGAAACCTCTTTTTCCGAGGACAGCCCGCCCATAACAATCCCGACCCGGCATTCCGGAGTCGGGGAAAGAAGCTTGCCTTCGGTCATTGTTAGAAACTCACCGTCAGCCCGATATAAGGACCGGAAAACGTGGAATCAAGAAAAACGTCGTTATGCTCGATTTTTATACGCAACATTTTATAGCCGGCATTGACTGCAACGAAAGGGAAGGGGGTAAAAGATAAATCCGCCAGTCCCTCATACAGATAATTTCCCGAATAGACGGCGCCGGTGAACTGGCCCCGGGCCTCAAGCAACCCGGCGAGGATCCCGGCATGGACGCCGGCGCCTATCATCGGGATGGGGACGTCGATAGTGTATTCAGCCTTGGAAGCTGTGGCAGGGTCTTTGATGCTTGCCAGTCCGTCAATGTACTTTATCTGACCGATGGCGGCGAGGGAAAAGCCGGCAAGAATATTCTCAACATCCAGGAATCTGTACTGGTATTGGAAATCGAGCATCCTCAGTTCAAGATCGGTATCTACATTCAGGCCGCCTGCATAGGTCTTGCCGTTGAAGTTTATCGGAGCCGAAAGGGTTTTTGACGCTGAATAATCAATAGGCGTGTATCCCAGGCTGATAGTGTGTTTCCCTATACCTCCGAAGACCTCGACGCTGGGGAATGATTCGTTGTCCACGCCGAGATCATCCTTCACATTCAGATTGGTGCCGACGATTCCGGCGTTGTCGGCCTGAATGTTCGCGTCGAGGGTTGGAAACCAGTACAGTGCCCTCGCGCCTATTTCAAAGGCGCCGGCCGGCATTGCCGCGATCATAATCAGGGCAAGAACAAAAATGCTTGTGTAAACGGATTTCTTCATGAAACACCTCCCTGGCATTCTTATAATTGGGTCTAACGGATAATTCTGTAACCATAACGCTTCTGTCGTCCTTCATATCATCAACTGAATTTCTTTTCCAGATTATTTTGCGCAATTAAAGGAGCCAATTGCAAAACCATTTGTCATTCCCGAATGTTTTTATCGGGAATATGGTTTTTCAGGCAGTTAGAACCAGATTCCCGCTCAGAATCGTTGCGGGAATGACAATAATGGGGAGTTTTGCAATTGTCTCAAAGGCATTAAATATTTGCTGTTTGCTGTTTTTTGTGTAGATAACAAGGCAAATTGTCGTTTCCGGGCTTTCTTCGGGATTTGGAAGCAGAAAAGCGGGAGCGGTTAATGGGGAGAGTAAGCGGAAAATTTTTATGAAAGGAAATACCTGTAAATGGTTCAGAAAATCGTCTTGCTGTCGATTGCCGGCGCCCTGGGGACGCTTTCCCGTTACGGTTTTGCTGGATTGATCCAGCGTAGCAGCGGCGCATCATTTCCCTGGGGAACCTTTGCGGTAAACATGACAGGTTGTTTTCTGGCAGGTTTGTTCTGGACTCTGTCGGAAAGCCGCTGGGCCGTCTCCGGAGAAACCAGGGTGATTGTTTTGGTCGGATTTATGGGCTCTTTTACGACCTTTTCGGCGATGATCCTGGAAACAGGCATGCTGTTGCGCTCAGCGGAGTGGGCCGGCGCGGCTGCCAATCTGGCGCTCCAGAATGGTCTGGGGCTCGTCGTTTTGCTGGCGGGAATGGCGCTGGGCAGGATGCTGTGATGGAGGATGAAAAATGAAACTTCCTTATGAATCTTCATTGTTACGGGTTTTCATCGGAGAAAGCGACAAGGCCAACGGCAGACCGCTTTATGAAGTCATTGTCGAGGAAGCCCGCAAAAGGGGTATGGCGGGCGCCACGGTATTGCGCGGATTTATAGGGTTCGGGGCCAACAGCCGAATCCACACTTCAAAAATACTGCGCCTTTCCGAGGATCTGCCGATCGTAATCGAGATAGTTGACGCCGAGGAGAAGATAGAGGCGTTTCTGCCGGCACTGGACAATATGGTTGATGAAGGAATGGTGACACTCGAAAAAGTGAAGGTTATAGCTTACCGCCACAACGCAAAGGTGTAATCTTCCGAGCCACGGCAAAAAAATGCTCATTGCTGCTCCTCCTTCCTTCCATTATAGAGCAGCTCTGTCACTTATGTAACTGTCCATTTTTGTCCGACCAGTTCAGATCTGCCCGGCTTCCATCCACAAACAGTGGGCGCTGGAACTGGAGGAGAAGTTCAACCTGCCCACGCGGGTGCTCGATGCCAGGGGGTACCGCATGGCGCAAAAGTCTGGATACACGCCTTTGGCGGAAAAAGCTGTGCTTATCATGTCATTGAACTACGCGAATGCGTTGCGTGAGGAACTGAAGACTATCGCCTGGAACCTCGTCGTGATCGATGAAGCCCACAAGCTTCGCAACGCATATCGGCCGAGCAACAAGGTCGGCCAGGGTATCCGCTGGGCGACCGAGGATTGCCGCAAGCTTCTGCTCACGGCCACGCCGCTCCAGAATTCACTGGTCGAGCTGTACGGACTCTCAACCCTCATCGACGAGCACCTGTTTGGGGATATCAACCGCAAACTGCTGGCGTCATCTTCTCTGGCCATCGCTGCCACTCTGGACACACTGCGTACCCGTCTTGAAACATTGCGTGACGAGAAGGTGCAGGACGATGCGGAGCTCACCGAGGGGCTCATCGAGGCGGAAGAAATTGAGGACGACCTGCTCGATGAGATCCTCGCGGAACCAGACGATGTTGAGACCGATAACAACGAGCCTCGCGCCATCGACCGACAGAAGCTGCGTGAGGAAATCGGCATACTGCAACGTCTCACCACATGGGCGCGGAGTATCGGCACCGACACAAAGACCAGGACCCTGCTCACCGCACTGGATATCGGCTTCGAACAGATGGCCGCAACAGGCGCGGCGCGCAAGGCGCTGATATTTACCGAGTCGCGCCGCACCCAGGAATACCTGAAGACCTTCCTCGAATCCAACGGCTACGGCGGTCAGGTGGTGCTTTTCAACGGCGCCAACGGCGGGCCGGAAGCAACCGCGATTTACGAACAATGGATTGAGAAAAACAGCGATAACGGCCGTTCCTCAGGCTCCCGCGCCGTGGATTTGCGAACGGCCCTCATTGAGCACTTCCGCGATAAAGGTTCGATCCTTCTGGCCACGGAAGCCGGGGCGGAAGGCATCAACCTGCAGTTCTGCTCGCTGGTCATCAACTATGACCTGCCCTGGAACCCGCAGCGCATCGAGCAGCGTATCGGCCGCTGCCACCGTTATGGGCAACGGCACGATGTGGTTGTCATCAACTTCCTGAACGAGCGCAACCAGGCCGACCGCCGTGTGTTGGAGCTGCTTGGGGAGAAGTTCAACCTGTTTAGCGGCGTTTTCGGCGCCTCCGACGAGGTGCTGGGGACTATCGACTCGGGCGTGGACTTCGAAAAGCGCATCCTTGCCATTTACCAGAAGTGCCGCACGCCTGATGAGATCGACGCCGCGTTCCGCACTCTGCAGGCGGAGATGGACGAGCAGATCCGCACGCGCATGGACGATACGCGCCGGACGTTGTTCGAGCATTTCGACGAGGACGTGCATCAGCGCCTTCGCCTGCGGCTCGATAACGCGAAGGCTCAGCTTGACCGCTTTGGCCAGCGCTTCTGGTCGCTGACCCGCTTCATGCTTGACGGACTCGCCCGCTTCGACGACGACGCGCTGGCCTTCGACCTCGAACGTCCGCCCCGCACAGAGATCGCGACCGGGCGTTACCACCTGATATCGAAGTCGCATCCCAAATCGGGGCAGGTCGCCAGCGACGATGGCGGCGAGGAACGCAGCCAGTTTCTCTATCGCCTCTCGCACCCGCTCGGCGAGCATGTCGTGGAGAGCGCGAAGGCAATCGCCACGCCTTCGGCGCAGATTGTCTTCGATGTGTCGCATCACACTACCCGCATCCATGCGGTCGAAGCACTTCGCGGCAAGCACGGCTTCCTGACGCTCACTCGCCTCGTGATTGAATCCTACGAGCGTGAGGAGTACCTGCTCTTCTCCGGCTTCGACGATGCCGGCGCCTCTCTCGATCAGGAAACAATGGAGAAGCTCTTCCTCTGTTCCGGCCGGATGAAAGGCGATGCGGCGATCCCGTCCGCTGACCGGCAGCGCCTTGGCGCCGAGGCGGAAAGGCACGCCAGGGCCACGGTAAGTCGGTCGCTTGAACAAAACAGCATCCACTTTAATCAGGCGCGGGAAAAGCTGGAGAAGTGGGCCGATGATATGGTGCTGTCGGCAGAGAAAGCTCTTTTGGATACCAAGGAGCAGATCAAGGCGCTGCGCAGGCAGGCGCGCCAGGCGGTTACGCTCGAAGAGCAGCACGAGATCCAGCAGAAGTTGCAGAAGCTGGAAAAGCAGCAGCGCCGCCAGCGGCAGGACATCTTCAAGGCCGAGGATGAGATCATGGAAAAGCGTGACGCCCTCGTAGATGCCCTGGAAAAGAGGTTGTCGCAAAGCTCTGCATCCGAGCAGCTCTTTACTGTTCGCTGGGCGGTGGAATAAGCTGATAAGATCAATAATGAATGATAAAGGACGGTTGTCGCGATGAACCAGAAGTATGATAAGCTGAAGAATCTGCTCAAAGAATTATTCCAGCTCGACCAGCCTGACCTGGACTTCGGACTCTACCGAATCATGCACGCCAGGAGCGCCGAGGTTTCACACTTCCTCGATGATGATCTGCTGCCGCAGGTGCAGGCTGCGTTCGGCCAATACAAGACTGCCGACAAGGCCGAGATCGAAAAGGAGCTGGCCAGGGTCATCGCCGGTATCGAAACCGCAGGCATGGATCCGGAACAGTCTCCCAGGGTCAAGAAGCTGCGCGCCCGCTTCAAGAGCGACGCCGTGGATCTGCGTGCGCTGGAGAGCGAGGTCTATGACCACCTGTTCAGCTTCTTCCGCCGCTACTACTCCGAGGGCGACTTCCTCGCCAGGCGCGTCTATAAGCCCGGCGTCTATGCCATCCCCTACGAAGGCGAAGAAGTATCGCTGCACTGGGCCAACAAGGACCAGTACTACATCAAGACCAGCGAGTACCTGCGCGATTACGCCTTCCGCCTGCGGCCGGACAACGACAAGAAGCCGATGCGCGTGCACTTCCGTCTGGTGGATGCCGTCGAAGGGGAGCATGGCAATGTAAAGGCCGCCGAGGGCAGGGAGCGTGTGTTCATTTTGCTGGCGCCTGGGGAATCGGGAAGTGATTTTCTTGCCGAGGAGGCAGGTGAGCAGGGGAAGGACCTCGTCATACGCTTCGAGTATCGCCCCGCGACGCTCACCGACTGGCCCGACGATGCCCGCACGGGCAAGACCAAGTCTCCGGTTCAGAAAGACTTGACTGCCCTCGCCGTGAAGCGCGTGCTGGCGGTGGCTGACGCCTCATTTGCTGCATGGATTGCCGAGCTTGGCAAACCACATGTGACGGCCAGCGGCGAGAAAGCCGACTACACCCGGCTGGAGGCGCACCTCAAGCGCTACACCGCGCGCAACACCTTCGACTACTTCATCCATAAGGACCTGAACGGCTTCCTGCGCCGGGAGCTGGACTTCTACATCAAGAACGAGGTCATGCACCTGGATGATGTGGAGAACGAGACCGTCCCCCGCGTCGAGCAGTACCTCTCCAAGATCAAGGTCATCCGCAAGATCGCCGGCAAGATCATCGATTTCCTCGCCCAGCTTGAGGATTTTCAAAAGAAGCTATGGCTGAAGAAGAAATTCGTGGTCGAAACACACTACTGCATTACGCTCGGCAGCATACCCGGGGAGTTCTACGCGGAGATCGCCGCTAACGAATCTCAGCGCGAGGAATGGGTGAAGCTCTTTGCGATTGATGAGATCAAGGGCGATATGGTGACGCCGGGCTACAGCAAGCCGCTTAATTCCGAGTTTCTGAAGGCCAATCCGACGCTGGTAGTGGATACGCAGCACTTCGATGCGGACTTTACCGCGCGGTTACTTGAAGCGATGGGCGACGTGGATGAGCAAACCGATGGTGTTCTCTTCCACAGTGAGAACTTTCAGGCACTCAGCCTTATGCAGCAACGATACCGGGAGCAGGTGAAGTGCATCTACATCGATCCGCCATACAACACGGGTAATGATGGTTTCGTGTACAAGGACACCTGCCAGCGATCCAGTTGGCTTTCTATGATTGAAGAGCGGTTGAGTAGCGTGGGCCGTTTGTCTTCCGCTGAAGGCGTCTTCTTCGCGAGTATCGACGACCACGAAGCGGTGAATCTGAAACTGACCCTTGCGTCACTTATGTCAACGGCGGCAACAATCTGGAAAACCTCAAGACGCCGGACGATTTGTGGAAGGTTCGGCTGATCGAAGAGGATTTCCACCGCCTGATGTTCGAGATGGAGGGGGCGTGATGGAAAGCAGGAAGCGGGAAAAGAAATCGACGGCATTATCCGCAAGGGCGGGCTTATCGGCTGCGGTGGATGGCCTTTTCGCCAGAGTTACGGCGATCCTCGACCGGGCGCGTGGGAACGTGGTTCGCAGTGTCAATAGCGAAATGCTTTTGGCTTACTGGCACATCGGCAGGGAGATCGTCGAAGCCCTACAGGGTGGCTCAGAGCGGGCTGAATATGGCAGCACGCTAATCGAGACGCTGGCGCAGCAACTGACAAGCCACTACGGCAAGGGCTTCTCCAGTACCAATCTTCGTTACTTTCGGACCTTCTATCAGGTCTACGCCGAGCGGACACCGGAGATTCGCCACATGGCATGTGGCGAATCCGGAGGTAACCCGGATGCCGTCGAAATTCGCCACACCCCACGTGGCGTATTGGACGATCTGACGTTGGCAGTCGAACACGCCGACCGGATTCGCGGGTTTTCGCCGCGGCTCGGCTGGTCACAATACAGGGCGCTGATGAACGTCGAGAATAAGTCAGCGCGCCTGTTCTACGAGATCGAAGCGGAAAAATCCGCCTGGAGCGTAAGCCACCTTGAACGCCAGATCCATACCCTGCTGTTTGCGCGCTTGCTGAAGAGTCGGAACAAGGCAGGCTTGCTCAATCTGGCGAAGGAAGGCCAGATAATCCGTAAACCTGCCGATCTCGTCTTTTACAACTGCATTCTCAAGTGTTATGTGCTGATCGACCTGAAGATAGGCAAGCTGACCCACCAGGATATCGGACAGATGGACAGCTACGTGCGGTTGTTCGACGACCGGTTCACCACTGCGGGAGACAAGCCGACCATCGGGCTGATCCTGTGCGCCGCAAAAAACGAGGCTGTCGCCCGATACTCCGTTCTCAACGAGAGCAAGCGGATCTTTGCGGCCAAGTATATGAAAATTC
The DNA here is from genome assembly GCA_964552725.1 of uncultured Syntrophus sp. Taxonomy (GTDB): domain Bacteria; phylum Desulfobacterota; class Syntrophia; order Syntrophales; family UBA5619; genus DYTH01. The sequence continues at coordinate 26,847 of CAZKHU010000002.1, read as the reverse complement.
TCCCCACGGAGGATGAATTGCAGCGTGAACTGCTGCGCGAGCGGCGTTTGATCGAAACGCGCCGCATCGTCAAGGAGAAATGCTGATGCCCGGAAAACGCTCCCGAAAAGACACCGCGTCTGCGTCTCTTTTTGCGCCGGATGCCCCGCAGAGGCGGGCCAATAACCGGCCGCAGACGCCCTTTGCCCACAAGCTGGTTCTCAACCAGTGGCTGCTGTCTCTGTTCAACGTCAAGCGTTTTGAGGATCTGGCCGGCCATCTGCGGAACGAGGCGCTCGAAGGTCTGGACGAGAACAACATCCACCACTTCCACCACGCGCTTACGGCGCAGCTAAACAAGCTGGCCTACTGGAGCGCCACCGGCAGCGGCAAGACGCTCCTGATGCACGCCAATATCCTTCAGTACCAGCACTATCTCGAAAAACACGGGCGGCAGCGGGAGCTGAATCGCATCATCCTGCTCACGCCAAACGAGGGGCTCTCGCAGCAGCACCTGCGCGAGTTTGAAGCGGCGGGCATCGCTGCGGAGCCGTTCAATAAGGATGGGCGGGGGCTGTTCGCCAGTCATGCGGTTGAGATACTGGAGATCACCAGGCTCCGCGAGGACATGGGCGACAAGACCATCGCCATCGACGCCTTCGAGGGCAACAACCTGGTGCTTGTGGACGAGGGGCACCGCGGCGCCAGCAGCGGGGGAGACGGCGCCTGGATGAAGTACCGCAATGCGCTCTGCGAAAAGGGATTTTCATTCGAGTATTCGGCCACCTTCGGGCAGGCAGTCAAGGGCAACCCAAAACTGATCGAGCTCTACGCCAAAAGCACTCTTTTCGACTACTCGTACCGCTACTTTTACGGCGACGGTTTCGGCAAGGATTACCAGATCCTGAACCTCGACGAGGGCACGCAGAAGAACCACCTGGAGCTGTATCTGGTGGCCTGCCTGCTGTCATTCTTCCAGCAGCAGAGGTTATACCGCGAACAGGGAACTTCGTTTCGGCCGTTCAACATCGAGAAACCGCTGTGGATTTTCGTTGGCGGGAGCGTGACAGCAACGCTGGCCACGCGGGATGCTTCGGACATAGTCGAAATACTTCAGTTTCTGGCTCGTTATGTGGCAAATCGGTCGGATAGCATCCAGCTAATCGAGCGCGTGCTGAACCAGGGCATCATCACCGCGACAGGGAAGAATCTGTTTGCCGAGCGCTTCAAATATCTCAACACCTGCGGACTATCCCCGACACAGGTGTTCGATGAGACGCTCGCGACGATCTTCAACGCGCCGGGCGGCGGTCTGCTCTACGTCGAAAACCTGAAAGGCGCGACCGGGGAAGTGGCGCTGCGGCTTGGTAACGTACGTTTGCATTCCTTCATTGTCTCTAACACCCCATCGTACACAATGAGTATGCTGTGGAGAATGGAGAAGAGCGAGATGCAGAAGCGGCACGTCCTTTTCCAGGAGGAGGACAGTGACAGCTATGTGAGGAGTATGCTCGATGTTGTTCTCTGAAGATAGTGTGCAATAAGCACAAAGAATTGACTTCTCCCGAAAAACCCCGTTTTGTTCGAAAAAAATGGTCTGGCATATACTCGCTTCTGTCATGCGGCCTGCAAGAAAGAACCGCAGGCCACCCGCCATAAGCTCCGCCCCCGGGGGCTCCCCTGTCAAGCGCCTCGTGGCGCCCTCCTCCCCGCTTGCCGCGCTTCGCGCGTCACACTCGAAAGAGGTCTGGTATTTTTCAAAAGCGGGACTATAGCGGGACTGGGAGGCGGGATAAAGAAAAAGGGGTTGCAGTTTCTCACTGTAACCCCTCGTTATTTTTGGCTCCCCAGCGCGGACTCGAACCACGGACAAGATGGTTAACAGCCATCTGCTCTACCGACTGAGCTACTGGGGAATACTCTACGGCAAGGGCTTCATAATATAAGAGGCGGCCTTTGTCAACAGGGAAGTCTTAAAAATTTTTCATCCCATAGTGCGGCAGAATGGATTGCCTCTCTGGAACAGGCGCAGATTTATGATTGACAGAAAAGCGGCTGGTCGTGTAGAGATGAACCTTGTAAAAATACAGTAAAGAGCGGCGGAACAGCAAAAAAAGTTATCTTGGTTGAAGCGGCAAACTAATTGAGAAGGAGGAAGGTCATGGGAAAATACGTGTGCGAGGTATGTGGTTACATATATGATCCGGCGGAGGGAGATACGGAAGGCGGCATCCCCGCGGGGACGCCCTTTGGCAAGCTTCCCGATGATTGGACCTGCCCCGTCTGCGGCGCTGCCAAGGAAGAATTCTCTCCGGAAGAGTAGAGTATTACCCCCTTCCCTGTATTGCTGGCTTATTCCAGCGCTATTGCTTTTCTCTGACCGGGAGGATTTGTTATGGGAACGAAAGAGGCCCTGCAGCAGGCCTATGCCGGCGAGGCCAAAGCCGCCTTGCGACTGAAGGTTTATGCCGAAAAGGCGGACGAAGAAAATTTGCCGCAGATAGCGAAGCTCTTTCGGGTGGTTGCCTTTTCGGAGGAGATTCATGGCAAAAGGGCGCTGCGGGCGCTCAAAGAGATAAGGAGTACCGAAGATAATCTTGCCGGGAGTTTTCAATCCGAGCGGGGAGCTGCGGCAGTCGCCTACAACCAGTTCGTCAAGGAGGCCGAAGCGGAGGGAAACCAGGCGGCGGTTCTACATTTCAGTCAGAGCCGGGATGTGGAAGAGACGCACGCAAAACTCTACAAGGATGCCATGAACCATCTGCTGGAGGAACGGGAAACGACTTATTATGCGTGTCTGATTTGCGGGTACATTGCCGACGGGGTACTGCCGGAGACCTGTCCCGTCTGCGGCGCCGGCAAGGAAAAATTCAAGGTTTTCGTCTGAGGACGGAAATTGGGGATCACAAAGGGCAGGGGGAGCGGTTTTCTGGCCGCTCTTGCGGCCCTTTCAATTTTTAAAGAGAGGTTGCAACTGTGAAAGGGGTGATTCTGCGCTGGCTGGTATTGACGGCTGCCGTCCTGGCTTCGTCCTGGTTTCTTGACGGCATCCGCGTCAGCGGGTTTCTGCCGGCGCTCTTCGCCGCCGGACTGCTCGGCATTCTGAACGCAGTGCTGCGCCCGCTCCTGATCATTTTAACCCTGCCTATCAATATCCTTTCCCTCGGTCTTTTCACCTTTGTGGTAAATGCCCTTTTGCTGAAGATTGTTTCATCCTTTGTCTCCGGGTTTGAGGTGTACGGTTTCTGGACAGCCGTCTTTGGCGCGATCATTATCGGCGGTGTAAGCTGGCTCTTGAACCTCTTCATCGGCGGAGAGGGCAGGGTGGATCGCCGTGATTATATAGATTTGAAGAGACGAGGCGGAAAATGGGAGTGAGTGATCTGACCCCGGCGATGAGGCAGTATGCGGAGGTCAAGAGCAGTTATCCGGATAGCATTCTCCTGTTTCGGATGGGCGATTTTTACGAGATGTTCTTTGAGGACGCCCTGAAGGCATCCAGGGTTCTCGAAATAACCCTGACGTCAAGAAACAAGAACAGCAAAGACGCGGTTCCTCTCTGCGGTTTTCCCTATCACGCGGCATCATCATATATCGCAAAACTTATAGAGAACGGGTTCAAGGTCGCCGTCTGCGAGCAGGTCGAGGATCCGAAGCTTGCCAAAGGGGTGGTCAGGCGCGAGGTGGTGCGCGTCGTTACACCCGGTCTTCTGCTCGATGACGTGAACCTGAACGCGAAGGCGAATAACTACCTTGCCGCGCTTACCAGAACAGCCGGAAAATACGCGCTGGCCTTTGTCGATATCTCCACCGGGGAGTTCCGCATTGCCGAAACGGGCGATCGTGAGTTATTTCTTGTGCAGACCGCGGGATTGGAGATCAGCGAGCTGCTTGTAAATGAAGAGCTTGCCGACGAAGGCCTGATCATGAATTTCTCCGGAGAGGGGAGTGGGGCCGGCCGTTGTCTGGTAAACCGCTTTCCCGCGGGATATTTTGCGTTGCAGGAGGCCGGGGACGTTATAAATCGCCATTTCTCCGAGGGACAAATTGCGGGGATGACCCTGAAAGACCATCCGGCGGCTTTGGGGGCGGCAGGCGCGGTGCTTTCGTATATGATAGAGACGCAGAAGGATAGTCTCCGTCACATAAACACTCTGTCCTGGCATCAGACCGCCGATTATCTGGTGCTGGACGGGACTGCGGAAAGGAATCTCGAACTCTTTTCCACCATCTCCGACGGTAAAAAGGGAAATTCGCTCTTTAATGTGATCGACGAAACGGTGACTTCGCCCGGGGCGAGGAGACTCCGCTGGTGGCTGGGGCACCCGCTGCGCGATCCCCTGCGGATCAGGAAAAGGCTGGCGGCCGTTTCCGAAATGAAGGAAGAGCATCTGCTGCGGGAATCGCTGCGTTCGGCCCTTCGTTCCGTTTACGATATGGAGCGGCTCGGCAGCCGGATATCTGTCGGTCTTGCCAACGGTCGCGATCTTGTCGCCCTGAAAACTTCGTTCGCGATTATTCCGAAAATTCGCACTCTTATTGCCGACTGTGAGGCGCCGCTCCTGAAAGCGGTTCATGACGGGCTCGATGAGATGCAGGAACTCAGGGAATTAATAGAAGGCGCTATCGTGGATGCCCCGCCTTTCACGATTCGCGAGGGCGGGATCGTCAGGGAAGGCTATGATCAGGAACTCGATTCCTTGATTTCAGTTGCCCGCGACGGAAAAAAATGGATTGCCGCGCTTGAGGAGAAGGAGAGGCAAAGAACGGGAATAAACTCGCTGAAGGTCGGCTTCAACAGCGTCTTTGGCTATTATATAGAAATGACAAAGGCCAATTCCGCAATGGCTCCCCCGGATTATATCCGCAAGCAGACGCTGGTCAATGCTGAAAGATATATAAACGAGGAGCTCAAGGGTTATGAAGAGACCGTTTTGCATGCGCAGGAGCGCCTGCAGGCAAGGGAATATGAAATCTTCATCGGGATCAGGGAAAAAATAGCCCTGGAGATAGCGAGAATCCAAAAGACCGCCGCCTGCATTGCCGATCTTGACGCCATTGCCTCGCTTGCCGAGGTTGCCGAGCGTTGCGGCTACTGCTGTCCTGTTGTCGATGATGAGGAGACAATCGAGATTGTCGACGGTCGTCATCCCGTTGTAGAAAGCCTTGCAGGGGGAAGCGGTTTTGTCCCCAACGATATCCTCCTCGATCTGGATAAAAACCGGTTTCTTATTGTTACCGGTCCGAACATGGCAGGCAAATCAACATACATTCGACAGGTTGCGCTTATTGTTCTTCTGGCTCAAGCCGGCAGTTTTGTCCCCGCGGCGAAGGCCCGAATAGGCGTTGTCGATCGTATTTTTACCCGCATCGGGGCGGCGGACAACCTGGCCCGCGGCCAGAGCACCTTCATGGTGGAGATGACCGAGGTGGCGGAGATACTCCGGAGCGCTACGAAAAGAAGCCTCATTATTCTCGATGAGGTCGGCCGCGGCACAAGCACTTTCGATGGTCTGAGCATCGCCTGGGCGGTTGCGGAATATATTCACGACTCCCCGCAGTTGGGGGCCCGCACGCTTTTTGCCACGCATTACCATGAGCTTACCGAGCTTGCCGCTACAAAAGACGGGGTACGTAATTTCAATGTTGCCGTACGGGAATGGGGGGAGAAGATAATATTCCTCCGGAAGATCATCGAAGGAGGCGCCAACCGCAGCTATGGCATACAGGTTGCCCGTCTTGCCGGCGTTCCCGATGAAGTGATTGCGCGAGCCAGGGAAATACTCCTCAATCTGGAAAAGGGGGAGCTGGACGAAGCCGGAGTGCCGAAGATCGCCCAGGGCAAAAAGATGCGGAGGCAAAACGACAATCAGCTCAGCCTTTTCAAGCCGGAAGGGGATTTGGTTCTGGAGGAGATCAGGGAAAGCGACTTTTTGAACATGACGCCGCTTGCGGCGCTGCAAAAGATCAGCGACTGGAAGAAGCGTCTCACTTGATGCAGACCCGTTCCACCTGCTTTATATCGGTATGGCCCTGGAGGGCCTTGTAAATTCCGTCCTGGAGGAGGGTGGTCATCCCCTGTTCCATCCCAACATCTCTCATTTCCTCAACTGTCGCATGTTTCTGAATGAGCCGTTTTATTGCATCGGTGGCGACCAGTAGTTCGTGTATCCCCATCCGGCCCTTATACCCGCTGTTGTCGCATGCCTCGCAGCCTTTCGGCCGGTAAAGTTTTAAATCGTCATGGTAGGCGATATTGAGTCTCTGAAAAGATTTTTCTCCGTAAACCTGGACAATTTCGTCAAATTCGGCACGGTCGGGATGGTAGGCCTCCTTGCACTTTTTGCAGAGGGTTCTGACAAGACGCTGGGCCAGAATCCCCAAAAGGGCATCGGCGAAATTGAGCGGGTCGATCCCCATGTCCAAAAGGCGGACAATTGTCTCCGGAGCGCTGTTGGTGTGGAGCGTACTGAAGACGAGATGGCCGGTCAGGGATGCCTCGACGCCGGTTTTGGCAGTTTCAAAATCACGCATTTCGCCGACCATGATCACATCCGGATCGGCGCGGAGAAAGGCGCGCATTGCCGCGGCGAAATCAAAACCGATCTTTGACTGCACCTGCACCTGCCTGAGCCCATACTGGGTTATTTCGACAGGATCCTCGGCCGTCCAGATCTTCTTGTCCGGGGTATTGATCTCGTGCAGTGCCGCATGGAGGGTTGTCGTTTTTCCGGAACCGGTTGGTCCAACCACCAGCACCATGCCGTACGGCTTGTTGATGATAGCCGACAGCTCCTGGAAGTTGCGTTCAGACATGCCCATGGAGGTAAGGGGGAGCGTATCGCCTGCCTTGGCCAGGATTCTCATGACGACATCCTCAACCCCTCCCTGTGTCGGAATGGTGGCGACGCGCAGCTCAAGTTCTTCTCCGCCCGGTTTTTTGAACTTTATTTTTCCATCCTGAGGCAGACGCTTCACTGTGATGTCCAGATTGGACATGATCTTGATTCGGGATATCACCGCCGCCCGGTAATTGAAAGGAAGGGTCTGGTAGATCGCGCAATTTCCATCGACCCGGTAGCGCACTTCCACGTTTCTCTTGGCTGTATTCGGTTCTATATGAATATCCGAGGCGCGTTTGTTCTGGGCGTCGATGATAATCTTGTTGACGAGCTGCATGATGACGCTGTCCGACTCGGTAACTGCATTACTGTCCTCTTCTACAACCTGCTCTTCCGCATCCAGTTTTTCGAGAATATCGCTCAGGGTGTTTTCATCGCCTGCCGACTGATAAAAATGTTTTACAAATTTGAGGATATCTTCCGGCAGGGAGACGTCGTAGCTGACAGCCTTTGTTTTTAAAAGGTTCTCGATCATATCCCTTTTGAGGATATTGTTGGGGTCGTCGATTATTATGTTGATCACCCCATCCTTCTTCTCCAGCGGCACCCAAAGCTCCCTGCGGAGAAATTCCATTTTCAGATTGACCAGCAAATCTCCGGGTATGGGCGTTTTGTCAGAGAAAGGAACGAACCGGCAATTAAAAAACTCCGCCATTGAACGGCCAAGGTCTTCCTTCGAGATTTTATATTTCCTCATCAGGAAATTTTCGACGGTCTCCTTTGCCTCCCGTGATTCTTCCCAGGCGGTCTCCAGCTCTTCTTCCTTGAGGAGGTCATGACTTATCAGATAATCAAAACGGGTTTTCCTCCTTCGGGTAAAGCGTTCCTGATTAAAAAAGGCGATGCCGAGAACATCCGATATCTCTTTGACAAAACCTGTCTCATCATCGGAAAATCTTCCGATGCCTACCTTTTTATTCAGGATCTGAATGACCCCCATCAGGGTCTTATTGTGAAATATCGGAGCGGCCAGCACCTGTCTGGTGCGAAACCCGGTCTTTTTATCCCAGCTTGAATCAAAACAGAGTTCCCCGTCGATTTTCTTCAGTTCTTCAAGATCATAAACATCTGCAATGTTTACTATCTTTCCTGTATTTGCAACAAATCCGGAGATGCTTTTGTTGCTGATGGGAACGCGGATTTCCTTGACCTGGGCGCCGACAAGAAACATTGAATATATCTCATTGCGGGCGCGGTCCACGACGTAGATGGTGATCGAGTGGGCATTGAACAGGTTTAAGATGCCGTCCCTGAGGTCAACAAGTATCTGTTTGATGTTCTGGGCGGCGTGGATGCGATTGGTTATTTCAAGAAGCGCCTGCCTGATCTGCAGTTTTTCTTCAAGGTCTCTTATATCGTTATTCTGGGGCTGGTACGCCATCAATGCCTCCGTTTAAGCTAAGCTGCCGTTTTTCCCCTTTTGTGTCTCTTTCGAGTTTTTATGCTGCGATCACCCAAGATACTCCGGAGGATTTCATCCTTTATTGCGTACCGCCGGACATTTGGTTTAGTCGAAATGCCAAACCACTGTGAATGATAATTCATTATTTTGCTGAATTGCAACTATATTTTTTAAAAGATGAGATCTTTTCGAAATTGTCAAAACAGCCTCATTCGGTTACAATTTTTGAAAAGTCGGCCAATTTGTGAAAAAGGAAAGAGATATTTTTAAGAAGCGACAGGCGGTTGACCCGTATCTCCTCCTCTTCGGCCATCACCAGAACAGTTTCAAAGAACTTGTCCACCGGTTTCTGCAGGCGGGCGATGTTTCTGAGCGCCACATTGTAATCGCCATTGGCAATATCCCGCGAAACAGCTTCGCTGATTGTCAGAAACGATTCGTGAAGACTTTTTTCTTCCGGCGTACAGAACACTTCGGGATGCACCGTGCCGTTTGGAACGCCGCGGGTGATGTTTTCGACCCGTTTAAAGGCGAGAGCCAGAATTTGATAATCCTTGTCGGTCTTGAAGGTCTCCATGGCCCTGACTTTTTCATAAGTTGAGACGAGATCGTCGATATCGGCGGATAAGACGGCGTCAATTACATCGTAGGAGAAAGATTGGGCGGCGAGCTGATTCTGCAGGCGGCCTTTGAAGAATTCCAATATGGAATCTTTTGTTTCGCTTGCCGGTTTTTTCAGGAGCGGGGCGAGAATGGCAAGACTCTTGTCGATCATTTCGCCCAGGGAAAGAGGATAGCGTTTTGCCAGAATAATGTTGATAATGCCGAGCGCCTGGCGTCTGAGCGCGTAGGGATCGGCGGTTCCGGTCGGCAACAGGCCGACCCCGAAGAAGCCGCAGATGGAATCCAGTTTATCGGCAATGCCGACAATGGCGCCTTCGGTTGTTTCGGGCAGCTCTCCGCCGGCTGCGGTGGGCAGATAATGTTCATAGATCGCCTTTGCCACAAGCGGATCCTCGCCGGAAAGAAGGGCGTATTCGCGCCCCATGATTCCCTGAAGTTCGGCAAATTCGCCGACCATCTGCGTGCCCAGATCGGCTTTGGCGAGAAGGGCCGCCCTCTTTACGCGGGTTTGCGCATCCGGATCGACAATTCCGGCAATCCATGAGGCCAGCTCCTGGAAGCGGAGCGTCTTTTCATAAGAGGTTCCCAGCAGCGTGTGGAAAACAATTTTTTTGAGATCGGCGACGCGTGCTTCCAGCGGGATTTTTTGGTCCGCCTTGAAGAAAAACCGGGCATCCGCCAATCTTGCCCTGATGACCCTTTCATTTCCGCGTCTTACAACATCCGGATTGTCAGGTAGGGTGTTGTTGATTGTGATGAAATTCGGCAGGAGCGAACCATTTTGATCTATAACCGGAAAGTATTTCTGATGGCTGATCATGGTAGTGGTTAGAATTTCCCTGGGCAATTTCAGATAATCCCGATCAAAACTGCCGCAAACGACGTTGGGATACTCGGTCAGAAAGGTCACTGTCCGCAGCAGATCCTGTGCCGGGAAGACAGTGCCGCCGACGGCTGCGGCTGCCCTCTGCGTTTCGGACGCGATTATCGCTTCCCGTTCGGCGGGATCGACTATGACAAAACGTTTTTTCAGGCCGGAAAGGTATTCTTCGCCGTTGACCGGGGAAAAGGCATCCGGGCTCATGAACCGGTGCCCCCGACTGAGGTTGCCGCTTTGCACCCCGCCGATGCTGAAAGGGATGACCGCCCCGTCGTAAAGGGCAAGTATCCAGTGGATGGGTCTCGCGAAGCGAAAATCAAGATCGGACCAGCGCATCGATTTGCGGAAGGGGATAGTGGAAATGAGTTTTGTCAAAATTGACGGCAGCATGGCTGCGGCGGTTTTGCCGGCAATCTTTTTGCGGGCGCAGACGTACTCCCCTTTCGGGGTGACTGTTGTCTCCAACTCGGATACTTCGAGACCCTGTCCCCTGGCGAATCCGGCCGCAGCCGGGGTCGGATTGCCTGCTTCGTCAAAACAGGCGCGTTTGGCCGGGCCCAGTTTTTCGGTTACCTGATCATCCTGACGTTCTGCGACCTCCGCAACGGCAAGAAAAAGACGACGGGGCGTACCCATAGTTTTGATTGTCCCGTGCGGGAGGCGGTTATCGGCAAGCTCGCGTTGGGCGATTTCCGCCATGTCAGTCAGCGCCTTGGGAAAAAAGGCGGCCGGTATCTCTTCGGTTCCTATTTCGAGGAGCAGTTCCTTGCCCATTGATTTTCTCTCCATTTTTTCAAAATTATTTACAGATATTCACTATCTTTTCAAAAGAGGAAAGCCCATTTTCTCGCGTTGCTGCAGATAGCAATTTGCACTCAGGTGGGCGAGATTTCTGACTCTGCCGATATAGCTGGTTCTCTCCGCGACGCTTATTGCACCACGGGCGTTCAGCATGTTGAAGGCATGGGAGCACTTGAGGCAATGGTCGTATGCGGGCAGCGCCAGGGCGCTTTCGGCGGCACGGATGCCCTCTTGCTCGAACATGTCGAATAACTGCCGCAACTGAGCGGTGTCGGCGATTTCAAAATTGTATACGGACCATTCCACCTCGCTTTGATGATGTACGTCGCCATATTTGATTTTTTCAGTCCACTGGAGATCATAGACGCTGTCGACGCCCTGAAGGTACATGGCGATCCTCTCCGTCCCGTAGGTAAGCTCGGCGCTGACCGGTCGGCAATCAAAGCCGCCGACCTGCTGGAAATAGGTGAACTGCGATATCTCCATGCCATCGAGCCAGATTTCCCATCCCAGACCCCAGGCGCCCAGGGTCGGCGATTCCCAGTTGTCTTCGACAAATCTTATGTCATGCTGAAGGGGGTCGATTCCGAAGCTTTTCAGGGAATCGAGGTACAGCTCCTGAATGTTCGGCGGGGAAGGTTTCATGATTACCTGGTATTGGTAGTAGTGCTGGAGACGGTTGGGGTTTTCTCCGTAGCGTCCATCCGTGGGGCGGCGCGATGGTTCGACATAGGCAACTTGCCACGGCTCCGGTCCCAGTGCCCGCAGGAACGTGGCCGGGTTGAACGTTCCGGCGCCCACCTCCACATCGTAAGGCTGCTGGATAACGCAACCCTGCTTTGCCCAGTAACTCTGAAGGGCGAATATCAATTCCTGAAATGTCACGCTTTCTCTCCTTTGAAACTGCATTATCTCTTGATATTACAGCAAATTTGCGGGCGGTTCTTAGCACGCTGCCGTTCCGATGTCAACACGAAATAGCAGTGGCGTTTGTGGCTGGTTCTTCGAATTCAGGGATTTTTAGAGAGAGTGGCGATTCTTTAACAATGCAGGCGGTTGATTTCATTCAGGACGCGCAGTGATTTAAGCTCCCTGCCGAGAATATGGCGGATGAATTGACTGAGGAGGCGGCTGCTCTCCTCTGCGGACCTGGCTGTGAAAAGGAGTCGTCCGAGACTTTCGGTTTCCATCGCTCGTCCCATGACCAGGGTTTTTATCGTGCCGAGCGACACGGGGATCGTGTCGGGGCCCGTTTTGCAGGAGTTGCAGACTATACCGCCTTTCAAGGAGTCAAAACGGTATGTTTTCCCGTTTTCAAGAGTTGCCTTGCAGGAGAGGCAATAATCGAGCACCGGGTCATAGCCTGCGATTCTCAGCAGGCGGATCTCGAAAAAGCGCAGCAGGGCTTCGGAAAGGGCCCTTTTTTCCAGAAGAACGAGAAAATCGTGCAGCAGTTTAAATGACCCCTCGCTTTTTTTATTTTCCGGGGTGAACTGATCGACAAGCTCGATCAGGTAAGAGGCGGCAAGGGTTTTTTCGAGGTTGGAGCGTATTCCCGGAAAGTGGCAGGACACGTCGCACCCATCTATAAAATCAAGATGATCGGGGTTGTGTCGCGAAAAGTTTATTTCGGAGCAGGAAAAAGGCTCCAGGGCGTTTACGAAGCGTTTCTTGCTCCGGCGCGCCCCTTTGGCAATCCCTTTGATTTTCCCGTATTCACGGGTATAGAAGGTAACGATTTGATCCGACTCGCCATAATCAATGGTTTTCAGTACAATGGCTTCGGTGCGGCACTGGATGCGGATATTCATTAATTGCGAAAGCCTTGAACGATAAGGTTGCTTTTGAAATGCTGAGGGTTTTCAAATCTCCCGGTAACGTATTTCGCCGCCGCCGATTGTCATTACGGCCTTTCCCTGAAGATGCCAGTTCTGAAAGGGGGTGTTTTTGCCGCGGGAGCGAAACATCAGGGAATCGACGGTCCATTCCTTTAGAGGATCGATCACGGCGATATCCGCATCCGCGCCGTCGCAGAGGGTACCCTTGCTGATGCGGAGAATACGGGCGGGATTGATCGTCATTTTCCTGATCAATTCCGAAAACGTGAGAACTCCCTCCTGAACCAGCGAAAGAGAAAGGGCCAGCGATGTCTCCAGCCCGGTGATGCCGTTTGCCGCATAGTCGAACTCCAACTCCTTGTCGGTGCGGGCGTGGGGGGCGTGGTCGGAGGCGATTGTGTCGATTGTCCCGTCGCTCAGTCCCTCCCGTATGGCTTCCCGATCTTCTGTCCCGCGCAGGGGAGGGTAAACCTTGGCGGAGGTGTCGAAGGCGCGCAGCGCCTCGTCAGTCAACATGAAGTAATGGGGGGCAGTCTCTGCGGTGACGCGAATTCCCCTGGCCTTTGCCTCGCGGACAAGGCGGACCGCGCCTTTTGTGCTGACATGGGCTATATGGATATGGGCGCCGGTATATTCGGCCAGCAGGATATCTCTTGCGACCATTATTTCTTCCGCCGCTGCCGGAATGCCGGCAAGACCGATCTCAGCGGAGACGGCGCCCTCGTGCATAACCCCGCCCGCCGAGAGGTTGATGTCTTCGCAGTGCGAGATGATCGGCATGTCGAGGGAAGAAGCGTATTCAAGCGCCCTGCGCATCAAGGCGGAGTTCATGACCGGCCGGCCGTCATCGGAAAAGCCGACGGCGCCGGCTTCCTTGAGGTCCCAGAATTCGGAAAGCGTCACGCCTTCGGATTTCAGGCTGATTGCCGCAATGGGGTAGACGCTTGCAAACCCGCACTCTGCCGCCCTTTTCAGAATGAATTCCGTTGTGGAGCGGTTGTCGTTTACAGGATTCGTGTTCGGCATGCAGGCAATCGAGGTGAATCCGCCGGCGAGAGCCGCCTCGCTTCCCGAGGCAATTGTTTCCTTGTACTCGCTGCCGGGTTCACGCAGATGGGTGTGCATGTCGATCAGACCAGGAACCGCGATTTTTCCGGAAATGTCGAGAACGGCGAGATCCGGTTCAGCGGGTATCCGTCCATCCTCGATCCTTCCGGCAATCCTGCCGTTCTTGATCAGCAGGTTTTGAATCTGATCCACCCCGGTGGAAGGATCGATAACCCGGCCGCCTTTAAGCAATAAGTTCATAAGTTGCCAACCTCCGTAGTCAGCCTGAGGCTTTTCAAGCTACAGGCTGAAGGTATTCAGAAGACCATGCTTGCCGCCCTCGGGCGGTTAAACAGTTACTGACAGTCAGGCACTGCTGCCGCCTCCGAGCAGATAGAGAAGCGCCATGCGCACAGCAACGCCGTTGGCAACCTGGTCGAGTATGACCGAGTTTGCGGAATCGGCCAGATCGGGGGAGATTTCGACTCCCCGGTTGACCGGGCCGGGATGCATGATAATGACGTCCTTGCGGGCCAGAGAGATATTTTTTTTATTGAGCGAAAAATGTCCCGCGTATTCTCTTAAAGACGGGAATATGCACTGCTTTTCCCGCTCTGTCTGGATGCGCAGGATCATTACGACATCCGCGTCCTCGATGGCCTCCTCTATCCGGGTGTGAACAGTCACTCCCATCTTTGCCATCTCATAGGGAATCATGGTCGGAGGGCCCGCGAGAAAGACCCGGGCGCCCATTTTTGTCAGACCGTGGATGTTGGAACGGGCGACGCGGCTGTGGGCGATGTCTCCTATTATCGCGATCTTCAGTCCGGCGATGCCGCCTTTTCGGCTTTTTATCGTCATCATGTCCAAAAGCGCTTGCGTCGGGTGTTCATGGGCCCCGTCGCCGGCGTTGATGATTGACTGGCGCAGGATGCGGGCGAGCATATGGGGCGCTCCGGCGGCGCTGTGGCGGATTACGATGATGTCGGGATTCATTGCTTCGAGATTTTTGGCCGTGTCGATCAGCGTTTCTCCTTTGACGACGCTGCTTGTCGATGCAGTTATGTTTACAATGTCGGCGCTCAACCTTTTTCCGGCTATCTCAAAGGATGTCCGCGTCCTGGTGCTTGCTTCATAGAAGAGGTTGATAATCGTCTTGCCGCGGAGGGTCGGCACCTTTTTTATTTCACGGGTGGAGACCTCGACGAAAGAGTCTGCCGTTTCGAGAATCAGATTTATTTCCTCTACGGACAGTTCTTTTATCCCCAGGATGTCTTTTCGGTTCAGCTTATTGAGATTGAGCTCCGTTTTCATATCAAAAAGCCTCGCATCAAAGGTTTTTGTTCATTTTATTTCCACAGTAACGTTGTCGCTGCCGTCCTTCTCGGTAAGATGGACGTTAACAGCCTCCCATAATGACGAGGGGAGACTTTTGCCGACAAAATCGGCCCGAATGGGAAGCTCGCGGTGTCCACGGTCAATCAATACGGCAAGCTGGATCATTTTGGGTCGGCCGAAGTCGATCAAGGCGTCCATCGCCGCCCTGATGGTGCGTCCGGTGAAAAGGACGTCGTCAACAAGGACGACTTTCTGGCCGTCTATCGAGAAGGGGATATCCGTCTTTCCCAATACCGGTTTGGGGTGGGAGGACTGCAGGTCGTCCCGGTAAAGGGTTATGTCGAGAATGCCGAGCGGTATCTCTTTTTTTTCTATCGAAGCGATTTTATCCTTGAGACGCATTGCCAAAAATACCCCGCGGCTCCGGATTCCGATCAGCGCCAGTTCTTCAACCCCCTTGTTCTTTTCGAGTATCTCGTAGGCGATGCGGGTAAGAGAGCGATCGATCCCTTCTGCATCCATCACTGTCTTGCTGTTTTCCATTTACGGCCTCACTTTATTTTTGAACTGCCTCTCGTTGGCAAATACTCAGGCATCCTTCTTCCGGAAATAGAGGCGAATCGGAATCTCGGAGAAGCCGAACGTTTCCTGAATTCTGTTGACAAGATAGCGCTCGTAGGAGAAATGCAGGCTTCCCTTGTTTTGCAGAAAAAGAATAAAGGTCGGCGGTTTTACCGAGACCTGGGTTATGTATTTGAAGAGGCGCGGCTGGTCGCCCATCCCCGGCGGGGGGTTCATCTCAAGGATCTGACGCATTTTTCTGTTTAACTCTCCCGTCTCTATTCTCCGGGAATACTGGGCGTAAATTTTCTCGACAAGGGGGAAAATTTTATCAACCCGCTGGCCGGTGGTCGCCGAGACGAAAATAACGGGGGCAAAATCCAGAAATTTTGCCTTGTAGCGGATGTTTTCGGTATATTCGGGAACGCTGCTGTTGTCCTTTTTTATCGTGTCCCATTTGTTGACGACAATAATGCAGGCGGTACCCCGTTCGAGGACAAGGCCGGCTATTTTCAGTTCCTGATCGCTGATTCCGTCCACTGCGTCGATCATCAGCAGGGCTATGTCGGCCCGTTCGATCGCCTTGATTGCCTGAACAATCGAATACTTTTCAAGATTCAGGCTGATCCGGCTTTTGCGGCGGATGCCGGCCGTGTCGATCAGCAGAAATTTTCTGCCGTTTCTGGTAAACTCGGTATCAATGGCGTCCCGGGTCGTTCCCGGCAGCGGGTTCGCTATTGTGCGCTCATAGCCGAGTATCCGGTTGACGAGTGATGACTTGCCGGCATTGGGCTTGCCGATGACGGCGATCCGGATAAGGTCTTCATCCTCGGGCGGCGAATCAGGTCCTTTGGGAATGAACTTGACGATGTCGTCCATCAATTCGTCAATGCCTACTCCATGTTGCGCGGAGACAGCGTAAAGCTGTTCAATCCCGAGACGATAGAAGTCGGCGATCAGGGCTTCATGACGGGGGCCGTCGATCTTATTGACGGCGTAGAAGACCAGTTTGTCCGTTGTTCTGAGAAGTTTTGCAATCTCCTGGTCTGCAGGCGCCAAGCCGTCCCGGCTGTCCATCAAAAAGATTATGAGGTCGGCTTCCTCGATGGCAAGCAGCGTTTGCTCGCGCATCTGGGTGAGAATCTCCGTTGTCGAGGCAGGCTCGAAGCCGCCGGTGTCGATCAGCGTGAAGGGGTGGTCCAGCCAGTTGCAATCGGCATAGTTTCGGTCGCGGGTTGCCCCCGGTTCGTCGATGACTATGGCCTTTCCCCGGCGATGGAGACGGTTGAACAGGGTTGATTTGCCGACGTTCGGTCGGCCGATGATCGCGATTACCGGTTTCATGTCTTCACGATTCTCGTCATTTTTTTCCAGATCGTTTCCATTATGGCTGAGAAATCCATTTTTTCAGTCGTTCCTGCTCCTTTAGCCAGTCTGCCGTTTGCCGGAGATTCAAAAACGAGTGGAAAAGTTTGTCCATCGTTGCCGCGGCCTTTTCAATCAGATAAATTCTCTCCAGGATTTGTCCCTCCCTGTCTCCCTCCTCGTCTTCGGAAAGAGCGGGGAGTTTCATTGACTGAAAATGAAAGCGATCGGCCTTGAAGGTAAATTCCCACTCTTCCTGGTCATGGGACACCCGGAGCCGGGCTGTGGTAATCTTTTTACCCTGCCGAAGCGCCTCCTTCCCCTCTTTGAGATCGGCGTGGAGGCCCTGGCAGATAATTGTTTCGGCGTACTCGCCCTCTCCCGATTCCAAAACCAGGCGCCGCAAAAAAATTATCTCGTCTTCCCCGCCCGCTGCATTGCCGATAATGCCGTTTCGCTCCTCGCTTTTAAACCAGAGCCAGGTGAGAAACTCCCTGCCGATTGTCAACGGATCGATGCCCGCAGGAAGCGGGGGAGGAGATACGTCAGGGTTTTGGAGCAGGCCGGGTGTTTCTTTCCGGATAAGGTTTTTTTCTTCGCTGTTCCACGGCGTATGGGGAAACAGTGAAAGCCCAAATGATTCCCGAAACATCTCCTGCAGTTCGCTGCCGATCTTGTCGGAGAGGGTGCAGAAAATCAGCAGCCGGTCGGAAACGGACCAGCATATTTCATAAAAGGCGGGGACAGGGAGGGTTTTTGCGAGCAATTCAAGTCTGACGGCCTCACGAATTGCCTCGCGCTGTTCCCGGTAAAGCTTCTGCTGCCCGCTTTCGGCAAGTGCCTTGCGTTCGGCCTCCATTACCCGGATTCGGAAGAGAGATGGTGGGATGGATTTGCGGTCTATCCGGAGTGAAAAGAGCATATATTTGCCCTGCGCATAAGCTGCATAAGGGAAGTCGGTGTCAAGGCAGTTTTCAATCGCGATCCAGCCCGCTATCTTTTCGTCCGCAGTGCGCCAGGTATCATGAAAGGCAAAGCGTTTGATTCGTTCGTCGAAGAAATCGTTAAACCCTTCCGGCAGTGAACCGGCGATGCGATAACGTGAAAAAGTTACTGTGCCCTTCAAAAAACCCATAAATGTCTCCTTGTAATTGCAGCGGGACACTAACCTACTTGCCGAGGCGATGTCAAGGTCTGTGTGGCGGAATTCAGATAATGCGGTTGGACAAAGGTGCTGGATTATGGTAGGAAAGCGCCCGAAATTATTTTATGGGAGTCCGATGGCTATAAAGAAGGTTGGGATAATCGCAAATACCGCCAAGGAAAAGTCCGCCTGCTATACGGTCGCTCTGCGGAAATGGCTGCTCGATCGCGGTTTGGAGGTTTATCTTGAAAAAGAAATTGCCGCTGTGACCGGTCTTCTGGAACCCGAAAAAGGCAGGCTTTGGGTAGATGCTGATTTGATAGTCGTGTTTGGCGGCGATGGAACAATACTGCGGACAGCCCGCTTGCTGTCGGAGCGTGATGTGCCGATTATCGGGGTCAACCTGGGTGTATTCGGATACCTTACCGAGGTAAACCTTGATGAGATGTACAGCGCCCTGGATGAGATTCTGGCCGGGAACTTTGTGGTTGAAGAGAGGATGATGCTGCACGCGGAGGTGCTCAGCGGAGAGACTCTGCTGCAGAAGGGTTCGGTGCTCAATGACGTCGTGATCAATCGCGGCAATCTTTCCCGGCTGGTGGAGCTGGAGACTGCGGTTGACGGAAGGTATCTGACGACCTTCAAGGCGGACGGCCTTATTGTGGCGACGCCGACCGGTTCCACGGCCTATTCTCTTGCCGCGGGAGGGCCGATCGTTTTCCCGGAACTTGATTCCATAATTATAAACCCCATCTGTCCCCACACACTGACAAACAGACCGGTGATCCTGCCGGCAGATGTTGTCGTGGAGGTGATCCTCAACACCCGGGAGCCGGGGGCAACGGTTACCATGGATGGTCAGATATCTTTCCCGATCACTTACAAGGACAGGGTTTTAATAAAAAGATCAGAACAGGTGACGAAACTGGTTTCTTCTCCCCAGCGAGGCTATCTGGAAATTTTGAGAACTAAATTGGGATGGGGCGGCTCCCAGACAGGACTCTCCCGCAAAGAGAAAAATGTTAACTGAGTTGAATATCTGTGATTTCGCGATTATCGACGAATTGAAGGTGAGATTCTCCGAGGGCCTGACGATAATTTCCGGGGAGACAGGCGCCGGGAAGTCGATTCTTGTCGGTGCGGTGGGGCTTCTTCTGGGAGAGAGGGCGAGCTCCGACATGATCCGTTCCCCCAAGGACGAGGCGGTCATCGAGGCGCTCTTTGATATTCGCGGGCAAAAGACCCTGCAGGCAAGAATAAGCGAAATGGGGTTGGGAGACGCAGACGCAGACGAGATCGTTATTCGCCGGGTGATTTCCCGTTCCGGCAAGAACAGGGTTTATATCAACGGCCGGATCGGCTCGTTAGCTTCCCTTGCCGTTATTGGCGAGTCGCTCATCAACATCTGCTCTCAGAACGCCCATCAAACGATCCTGCATGTGGATAATCAGATCGATATTCTTGATGAATTCGGAGGCCTTCTGCCTCTGCGCGGAGAGTATCGAAAAATATACGACCATTATTGCCTGCAGGAAGAGAGATTGCGCCTTCTTGAGGAAAAACGGGGAAAGAGGGCGGAACGGGAAGAGCTGCTGCGCTTTCAGATCCAGGAGATCAGCCGCGCCGATATTATGGAGGGCGAGGATGTGGCTCTTGCCGATGAAAAGAATGTGCTCGTCAATATTCAAAAGCTTTCCAATCTGTCGCAGTCCGCCTATGAGACGCTTTACGGCAAAGGCGAATCCGTGCTTTCCGGGTTGCACGATGCAGTGTCCGCGGTGAAGGAAATACGCAAGATCGATCCATCCCTGGGGCTGTCAGAGCAGGAAATGGATGAATTTTATTACCGGATTGAGGCGGCGGCCCTGACATTCCGCGATTACGCGAATCATCTTGCCTGCGATCCGCTCCGTCTCGAGATGATTGAAGAAAGGCTGGAGCTCTTGGGGCGCATGAAAAGGAAATACGGCGGGACACTCTCGGCTGTTTTAGACAAATTGAGTGAGGGACAGAGGGAAATAGAGGCGATTTCGACAGTAGAAGACGAGATTGCAGAGTTGAAGGGCAGTATCGCAGAAGAAGGAAAGCTTTTATGGGAAGCGGCTGCCGACCTTTCCGCGAAGCGGCGCGGGGCCGCTTTGGCCTTGATGGACTCGGTCGAAAGGGAGATCAGGGCCATGAGAATGGAAAGCGCCAGATTTTCTGTTGTTTTTCATCAGCATGAAACCAATTGCGTCGTTAACGCCCTGCACGAAAATGGAAATGACCTGCCGGAATTTTACCTGGCGGCTAATGCCGGCGAAGAGCCCAAACCCCTGCGCAATGTGGCATCCGGCGGTGAGCTTTCTCGAATTATGCTGGCTTTTAAGAAGGTTCTGGCGAAGACCGGTTCGGTGGGGACAATCGTTTTCGATGAGGTTGACAGCGGGATTGGGGGGGCGGCAGCGGAGATTGTCGGGAAAAAAATTCAGGAAGTGGCCCGCAGTCACCAGGTCATCTGCATAACGCATCTCCCCCAGATTGCCTGTCGTGGAGAACGTCATTATCTGATAACCAAGCATGTTGTTGACGGCAGGACAAATACCGGCGTTTCCGTTCTTTCCGGGGACGGACGCATAGAAGAGATCGCCCGGATGCTGGGCGGGGTGGAGCTGACGCAAAAGACGAGAGAGCATGCCCGGGAGATGCTGTTTGCAGCCCGGTAAATAATAAGGCGCAAGGGATGAGAAATGCTTAGAAAAGCTCGTATAGGAGATGTAAAGACCATTCACAAACTGATCAATATTTCCGCCGGCAAGGGGGAGATGCTTCCCCGTTCTCTGATGGACATATATGGAAGCCTGAGGGATTTTTTTGTCTATTATAACGACTCAGACGGTGAGATTGTCGGCACCTGCGCAATGAATATAACCTGGGAGAACCTCGCGGAAATTCGTTCCCTCAACGTCGCGGAAGATCGGAGACGGGAAGGAATCGGACGCAAGCTTGTCGAAGCCTGCATATCCGAAGCGGTTACGTTGGAGCTCTACCGAATATTTGCCCTTACATACCAGCGGGAGTTTTTTCTGAAGTTGGGTTTCAAGCATATAGATCGCAATACCCTTCCCCAAAAGATATGGTCGGACTGTCTGCGCTGTCCCAAGTACCCCGATTTCTGCGATGAAATATCAATGATAATGGAACTTTAACGTATTGAAAAGCTGTGTTTTCGTTTTATAAGACAGGAAAATGTCGGAGAACGGATAGCTGGTGAGCGAAAAAATTCAAACGAAATTCTTGTCTGTAAATGAACCTCGGCAAAAATATTTGGTGCAACTAATGAAATTGTTGCCAAAAATTACAGTTTTTTCTTGATTACCACGGCAGTTTGTGTTAGCAGACGGACAAACTATAAGACATTCCGTCGTTCCTTTGTGGTTATTAGAAACAATAAAATTGGAAAGTAAAACTTTTTACGGCATTTTGATGCGCCTTACCCGGATTTGCAACAGGCATGAGTGTTTCAGGGCTTCAGTCTTACGGTCGCGTTAAAGCAGGCATTAATCCACCATCGGGGTGGTGAATTTGTAATCCATCAAACCATTATTGAAAGGGGGAAAACGGGAATGACAAAAGCGGAATTGATTGCGGTAATAGCGGAAGAGGCGGAAATCACAAAGGCGGTGGCGGCTAAGGCTCTCGAGGCGTATGTAGGGACGGTCGCGAAGGAGCTCAAGAAGAACGGCAAGATCGGGCTGGTTGGGTTCGGCGCTTTTACGGTCGTCAAGAGGAAGGCGCGCGAAGGCAGAAACCCGCAGACCGGTAAGAAAATCAAGATCCCGGCCAAGAAGGTGGTAAAGTTCAAGGTTGGAAAGGCCCTGGCCAACAAAGTGAAATAGTTTTCGTTAAGACAGACAGGTAAAAAAGGCTCCCATATCGGCAAGGGAGCCTTTTTTGTTGGGGACATATTTGAAATTTGGCCCCGTTCATTGACACGGCCGGATGTTTCTGCTATGGAGCATCCCGTTTCTTAATCATTTTGGCAGTATTTCCCTGAGTTTGCCGTAATTGACAAGACGACGGGAAACAGCTTGCGCAAGGGAGGTTTTTTTGTCTCGGAAAAGAATATTGAGCGGTATGCGGCCTACGGGGAAACTTCATCTCGGAAATCTTCACGGAGCGCTTTATAACTGGATATCTTTGCAGAATCATGGAGATTATGAGTGCCTTTATTTTGTTGCCGACTGGCATGCGCTAACCAGCGACTATGCGACAACGGGAGATATAAGGGCAAATACAATCGATATGGTGATCGACTGGCTCTCCGCCGGCCTTGAACCGCAGCGGAGCACGCTGTTTATCCAGTCTTCGGTCCGGGAGCATGCGGAGCTCTTTCTCCTTTTATCCATGATCACCCCGCTTGCCTGGCTGGAGAGAAATCCTACCTACAAGGAGATCAAGGAAGAGCTTGCCCAGAAGGATCTTTCGACCTTCGGTTTTCTTGGATACCCGGTATTGCAGGCGGCCGATATAATCATGTACAAGGCTTTCGGCGTTCCCGTCGGTATCGACCAGCTTCCCCATGTCGAGCTGACTCGCGAGATTGCCCGCCGTTTTAATTTTCTCTACGGAGAGACATTCCCGGTCCCGGAGCCATTGCTTGCCGAGGTGCCGAAGCTTTTGGGGATCGATGGACGCAAGATGAGCAAGTCTTACGACAACTCGATATTCATGAGCGATAAGGGAGAGTGTCTGAAAGAAAAGGTTATGGCAATGTTCACCGATCCCCAGCGGCAGCGCAAAAGCGATCCCGGCCGTCCTGAACTCTGCAATGTTTATGCCCTGCATGGGCTATATTCATCCTCAACGGATGTAATGGAGACAGCCGCTGCCTGCCGGAGCGCCGCGATCGGCTGTATCGAATGCAAAAGGCGCCTGGCTGCGGCTATTGCCGAAGGCATGAAGCCCGTTCACGAAAAGCGGGAACATTATCTTGCCCATCCCCAAGAGGTGCGGGAGATCATTGAGGACGGCAATATCCGTGCAGGCCGCATCGCCGCTTCGACTCTGGCCGAGGTGCGCGAAGTCATGAAGATGCGACATGAGTTATGAGATTAAACTCGATGTTTTTGAAGGCCCGCTCGATCTTTTGCTTTATTTGATTCGGAAGAACGAGATCGACATCTACAACATTCCCGTGGCCCTGATTACCAGTCAGTATCTGGGATATATTGACGCGATGCGCTCTTTGAATCTCGATCTGGCCGGCGAATACCTGGTCATGGCGGCAACGCTTGCCCACATCAAATCACGGATGCTTTTGCCGGCAGTGGATGATGGCGGCGACGATGAAGAGGCGGGGGAAGACCCCCGTGCGGAACTGGTCAAGCAGCTTCTGGAATACCAGATGTACAGGGAAGCTGCCGGCCTTCTTGCCGTTCGGCCTCTTCTCGAAAGGGATGTCTTCAAACTGGGCGCCTTTCCGGAGGTTGTTCCCGATTCTGCAGGAATGGAAGACGGTCCGATAGAAGCCGATCTTTTTGAACTGGTGGAGGCCTTCCGTCGGATTGTCGCCGGTCTCGAAGCAGTGGAAGGACTTGAGTTCAGCGTTGAAAAACTTTCTCTTGCCGAGCGGATCAATGAGATAATGGAAATTTTGTCCAGGGAAGGTCAGATATCCTTCTCCGAACTGGTGGAGGATCGGCTGCAGCCTCTTCCCCAAAGCAGAAAG
Organism: uncultured Syntrophus sp.; assembly: GCA_964552725.1. Classification (GTDB taxonomy): domain Bacteria; phylum Desulfobacterota; class Syntrophia; order Syntrophales; family UBA5619; genus DYTH01. Next base: position 3,256 of record CAZKHU010000002.1, on the reverse strand, counting down.
CGGATTGTTTATACGTTTCTTGCTATTCTGGAGCTTATTAAATTGCGGATGGCAAAGGTGCGCCAGGCAGTGCCGTTTGGGGAAATAAGGCTGTTTTTGGCTGTTGCAGGGGAACCGGAAACGGCGCAGATGCAAAATGTCGAGGTGTGATGGAAGAGAAGATCGCTATCCTGGAGGCTTTGATTTTTGCCTCGGAAACACCCCTTGCCGTCGAGAAGGTCGCCGAGATTTTCCCCGATCTGAAGAGGGATGAGGTGATCAATCTTTTTCAGGCGCTGGGCAGAGAATACGAAAGGCGCGAAGGGGGGATCTCTCTGCAGGAGGTGGCCGGCGGGTTTCGTTTTCAGACAAAAATCGAGATGGCCCCCTGGGTCGGCAGATTAAAGGTGGTTCGCCCCGCTTCACTTTCTCCTTCCGCCATGGAAACGCTGGCTGTTATTGCCTATCGTCAGCCGGTCATGAAAGCGGAAATAGACCGGATCAGGGGCGTCGATACGGGCGGCGCGCTCAAGGGGCTTCTGGAAAAAAAGCTGGCAAGGATCGTCGGGCGCAAGGATGTTCCCGGAAAACCGATTATTTATGGAACGTCAAAAAGATTCCTTGAGGTATTCAATTTGAAGGACCTTGCCGAATTGCCGACGCTCCGGGAAATGAAGGATTTCAGGTCTTCTGAAGACAACCGGGGTTAGTGGTTAGCGCGGGTTTTCGCGAGGGGGGAATGGTAGTGGAAGAACGATTGCAGAAAATTCTTTCCGGCGCCGGGGTGGCATCGCGGCGTGCGGCAGAGAAAATGGTTTCCGATGGCAGGATATCGGTAAACGGCGTAATTGCGCGCCAGCAGGGAACCAGGGCCGATGTCAAACGGGATGAAATAAGGGTGGACGGCAAGCTTATCTCCTGTGAAACGGAAAAGGTTTACATACTTTTGAATAAGCCGGGCGGGTATGTCACCACCCTGAACGATCCGGAAGGAAGGCCGATAGTTACCGATCTTCTCGGCGGCGTTGCCGAGAGGGTTTTTCCGGTTGGACGTCTCGATTATGATTCCGAGGGATTGCTCCTTTTGACCAATGATGGTGATTTTGCCCAGCGTCTTCAGCATCCCCGCTTCAAGGTTCCGAAAACCTACCGTGTCAAGATCGAAGGGCGCCTGAACAGGCTTGAACTGCAAACCATAGAGAAAGGGATGGAACTTCCCGATGGGAAGTTTGCCCCGTCAGCGGTCAGCACGGAAAAGCTCAATCCGAAAAGCACATGGCTGCGTCTGACCATTCATGATGGAAGAAACCGTGTAATAAGAAGGGCTTTTGATTCGCTTGGCCATTCCGTGACCCGTTTGATCCGGGTATCTTTTGGCGATCTTACCCTCGATTCTCTTGGCGAAGGCGAGTGGCGCGCCCTGCGTCATGGAGAGGTAGGGCAGCTTATGGCCCAGTCCCAGGCGCCCCAAAACAGTAAAAAATTATCTTGACATTAACTGTAAAATAAATATAGTCCCCGAAAAACAATGATGTTTTATCAATTTTGTTTGGGTTTCTGCAGATCGAGTTTATTATAGTGATGGGCGATGTCGGCAGCAATAATTTAAGGAGGATTTAATGAACAAATCAGAGCTTATCGAGGCGCTGAGCCAGAAGGAAGAATTGACTGAGAAATTGGCAATGGACGTGGTTAATCTCGTTTTCGACGGTTTTTCCGATGAATTGGCAAAGAGCGGAAGAATCGAGATCAGAGGTTTCGGCAGTTTCGTTGTCAGAGAGTACGACGCATATACCGGCAGAAACCCCAAGACGGGTAAAAGCATAAAGGTCTCGCCGAAGAAGCTCCCCTTCTTTAAAGTTGGCAAGGAATTAAAGGAACGGGTTGACGGCAGACGATAATTCTTCTTTAGTCTTAACACTCTGCATACCCATCAAACGATGCCACTTCCGAATTCTTCAGTCGGGAATCCATGTTTCTTGAAGCTGGATTCCCGACTGAAGCCCCGGCAATGATAACCCTCATCGAAGAGCTGAATAGTTGCCTTCATCTTATTAATGGCTTTCGCGTATTTTCCGATTCAGGGAGACAGAGATTGCGGCTCGATTCTCCGGCCGGCTTTTGTATCAGGAGGTCTGCGGGGGCCTTCCATCCTTTCGCATGCGTGTCTTTTCAGGGCATCATCCCCTCTTCCCGGAAACTGAAGAAGCGGTCTTCGCCGATTATCACATGGTCGTGGACATTGATGTCAAGCATTTTCGCGGTTTCGTTGATCACCCTGGTAATGCGGATGTCCGCCTCGGAAGGGCGAACATGCCCTGACGGGTGGTTATGGACGAGGATGAGCGCCGAAGCCTTTCTCCGAAGGGCGTTTTCCAGCACCTGTCTGGGATATACCGTTGCCTGATTGACCGTTCCTTTCTGCAGCGCTTCAAATTCTATTATCTGGTTTTGCACGTCGAGATAAATAACCCAGAACTCCTCGTCTTTTTTGCCGCCCAGGGTCGTCCGGCAGAAGTTGATAAGTTCGGACGTACAGGAAATTTGGGATTTCTCCCTTGCCTTCTGCCGCAAATATAGGGCGGAAGCCTCTTTGAAGAGCTTAAAAAGGATCGCCGTGTGTTCGCTGATGCCGTCAACCTTTTTCAATTCCCCCGTTTCCGCGTCGATAATTCCCTTTATTGAGCCGAACCGCGCCAAAAGTTCCTTTGCGAGCGGTTTTATGTCCCGGCGGGATATTGCATAGGTAAGAAGCAGTTCAACGACCTCGTAATCGTGGAAAGCCTCTATTCCGGCGGTAAGATATTTCAGCTTGAGCCGCTGGCGGTGGCCGCTATTGTAATCTTTTGCTTCGGAGTCTGTCATTGCCTGTTATTTCCAACCTCTCAAACAGGATATCGGGGCCATCAGTCCTTTCACGCTGCATGCAGGCGCCTCTTGCCCGTAGCGATTCTCTGCCGGCGGCGATCTATTTGCGGCCGTTACGTCAGCGCCGCTGCTTGAACCTTTGCAGCAGGTCCAACCAGACAATATACGCTATCATCGAGGCAGTAAAGACTGCCGCGGGAATGGCCGCTTCCTTTCCGGATATTGTCAGGGAGAGGCCGCCCGCCATTCCCTGGTTTTTCAATGTTCCGAGTAAAACAAGACCGGTGCGTGTCCGGGGGGCGATTTTAAAAATTCTGCCGATCCATTCGATAAGAGAACCCAGAAAGAAAGAAACTCCAGTTTGTTATTTCTCCCTTCCAGGGGGCTACGTTTTTGCTCAATTTCTTCG
>CAZKHU010000001.1:0-104337 GCA_964552725.1 uncultured Syntrophus sp. | reverse complement strand
CCGACCATACCAGAGAACTTTGGGCCGGAATCCGTAAATCTCTCCTGGCAGGTACATATCAACCCTCGCCGGTAAGGCGCGTAGAGATACCCAAACCAACAGGGGGCGCTCGCCCCCTGGGTATCCCGACCGTCCTCGACCGGATGATCCAACAGGCCATTGCCCAGGTTCTGTCTCCGATCTTCGATCCGACCTTCTCGGATTCAAGCTTCGGATTCCGGCCTGGACGGTCCGCCCATCATGCGGTTTACAAGGCCCGCGAGTATATCCGTGAAGGCTATCGCATCGCCGTCGATATGGACCTGTCGAAGTTCTTCGATACGGTCAACCATGACGTTCTGATGCTCCGTGTGGCGCGAAAGGTTCGCGACAAACGGGTTCTGTGCCTCATCGGAAAATACCTGCGCGCCGGGGTGATGGTTCAGGGACGCCTTCAGGAAACACCTTTGGGTGTTCCGCAGGGTCCCCTGTCGCCATTACTGGCCAACATCCTCCTGGATGATCTGGATAAAGAGCTTGAGAAACGTGGACATCGTTTCGCCCGCTACGCCGACGACTTCATCGTTCTGGTGAAGAGCCGCCAGGCGGGAGAAGGGGTCATGGGAAGCCTGAAACGTTTCCTGGGATGTACTCTCAAACTCAGGATCAATCCGGAGAAAAGCCGGGTCGTCCCGACAAATCAGGCTGCCTTTCTTGGGTTCACTTTCCGTGGGGCCAAGATTCACTGGTCGGGGAAGGCTTTTCGCCAATTCAAGCGAAGGGTCAAGGAACTGACCGGCAGATCCTGGTTTGTCTCCATGGACTATCGGTATCAAAAACTTGCCGAATACCTCCGTGGTTGGATAAACTACTTTGGGATTTCGGAGTATTACCGGCCGATCCCCGAAATAGACCAGTGGCTGAGACGACGCTTGCGCATGTGCTACTTTAAACAGGGCGCAGGGCAAAAACCAAGGTGCGTGAACTGCGCAAATTGGGTACGTCGCTTCATGCGGCCATTTCAGTGGCCATAAGCCGCAAGGGTCCATGGCACCTGTCCCGGACGTTGGCAACGCAAACGGGCATGACCAACGATTGGCTCAAGGATCAAGGGCTTCTATCTGTCAAAGAGCTGTGGGTTCACATTCACTACCCGGCTACGGCCCGGTAATCTCTGTGAACCGCCCGGTGCGGACCCGCATGCCGGGTGGTGTGGGGGCTGGGGGAGAAAAACCCCCGGCTACCCGATTAAATATTTTATTTATAGGAGGATAAAATGCCACAAATGTACCGCCAATACGAATTTACAATCGAAGTGACCAATGATGAACAATTAAACCTACAACGGTTCTTGTTGCAGTCCTTTCGCTTGGCTCTTAAATGCTTCCCCACGCCATGTTCAACTATTATGAACGGAGTTTCCGCTGAACAATCTCTAAATTCGATTGTTCAGCCCTTAAATCAAGGATTAATTGAGCCATAATTTCTAACTTGGGTATTTCTTCCCAATTAAATGATGGTGCGTTCAGGAGATTTATGGAAAAACTGCCAAACTCATTTGGAGCATTTGCGAATTTTATTGTTTCAGGTTTTGATATTATGAGACTTGATAAATTTTTCCATATAATGCCCATATCAAGAAGCTTCTTTTTGATGGTTGCGATCTTTGCTTCTAATTCTTCTTGGTCAGCAAGTAAAACTCCCCGTTCCTGTTTGTCCATTTTAAATCTCCTTTCCATATTTTTATTTAACGACAAGCTGAGCCGGAGCAGCCCAGCGGGCTGCGATCGGCTATAGCGACGGGTTATGCTTTCACTTTATTCTTCGTCGGGTGGTTGTGGTGAATTTGTCGTAGTATCACTGCTAACAGTTGGCGTATAACCACTTTCAGGTTTTGGCTCATTGGGTGTGTCAACCTGTGGTTTATATCCTCTTTCTTGTTCACGTGGTTGGTAGCCGTCTTGTATTATTTTCCTACCATTGCCCATTTTTCTTCCTCCTTATATTTTAACAATTCAACATACGAAATATCCTTTGACAAGACTAACACTCCAGCACTCCTTTTTTTGGGGCGAAGAAAACCAGATTTATCATTTAAAATCCATGTTTCTTCCAAATATATTTGCTCTTCAGCTGGAGCACTGGAGGTGAATGATTCACCAGCATACCTCCCAGCTATTTTGGTACCATCTTTTAATATGACTTTAACCCAATATGGCTCATTTTTTGAGAAAACAAAATCCCAAGGTTTTTGTGTAGGATGAGGTGCAAATTTTTGGAATACTTTTCTGGTCCTCAGAAATTTCCATATTGCCACCCAGGCTACAGGAGCGATAAACAAAACAAAAAAATAAAAGATTGCGTAGGCGTTTGGATACTGGGTAGAAGCAGAACCATTCTCGACGAGTTGGATTGGCCAAAATAGTAATGCATAATTGATACAGCTATACGCGACAGCATCAATTACTTGTTTTGACGAGTCTTGTGTTGGCCCAGGGCAAAGAAGTTCATATACTTTAAGCGAGATAAATCCTGGAATTACAAAGGCAATAAATATGATAAGTTTATCAGCTTCCCAAATATTCATTTTTTATCCTTTGCATAATCGCGGCGAACGTAGTGAGCGCCGCGATTCCTGGCGACGCAGTCGCCAGGAACAAGTTATTCTAAAGTTTCTGGATATCTCCACAACGATCCGTAATCCACAGAACGCCAGACTATGACCATAGGATTGTATCTTTGCACTCATGGCCTGCCTGCTTTCAATATCTCATGTTAAATACAGTAAGTTGCTTATAAATCCATTGACATAAATTATGCAACCATTTATCCGACCGCTTCCGGATATCATGTCAAAATTAAGATTATCATGATGATGGAGATTCACATATGCTGGCAATCCCTACGGCGTTGCAGTCAAAATTTGATGAGCAGCTTCAAATCAGGGCAGTCCCGATCGCCCTGCATGAGCTTTATAAAAAGTGGCTTCTCTATTATCTGGACTTCTGCCGAAAGTATAAATTTCCTCCCAGGCAGGAAAAGAGCCTGCCCCCGTTTCTTAAGAAATTGCAGGATAAGCAGCAATCCAAGATGCAGCAGGAGCAGGCCGCGGCGGCAGCCACACAAAATCAGGCATTTAACTCGCTCCTCTTCTTCTATCGTCACGTCTTGCGAAAAGAGTTCGGAAAGGTTGACGGGGTGGTCAGGGCGAAGAGGAAACCCTAAGTCCTCTTGATTTATAATCATTTCCTCTCGCGAAGAGAAGCTTCAGCGGAGGCCCATTACCCCGATCCCGCCCGACGCCCTGTTCACCCTGAAACCTTCAACGCTGTCTTCGTAGATCATCGCTCGGGCGCCACTTATCTGAGCACATCGATGAGCGTTCCATACCGGTACTCGATCAGCAAAAAAGAAATGGGAACGGTTCTAATTGTGATTTGCCCTTGGCGCTGCTTCGGCACTACATTGCCAAATACGTCCTCGCCTGCGCCCTGACCAACAAGGCCTGCCGGGAGGGATACCGCGCCTTCTACATCCGTTCCCCCAAGTTCTCATACCAGATGGCGCTGGCCAAGGGAGACGGAAGCTATGGCAAAACCATCAACAAACTTGCCAAGGCCCATGTTGCAGTTCAGGGAAGGGGGCGTGTCGTCTCGATGAAATGGCCGACGCCACGGGCGAAGTCGTTGAGCGTCTTGTCGTATTGTCCGCCGAGCAGCTTGCTGTTGCAGTCTTTGCATAAGCTCCGGTACTTCACACCATTCTGAGTCAGGATACGGTTGGGATTGCTGCTGCGACCAGTGAGACGCTCTAAGATGGTGTACTGCTCCAGTGGAGTGACATCCACGCCGCCTTGGGGCGGAACATGATCCCAGTGGAGGTCGCACGGAATCTGGCAGATGTTACAGACACCGCTTTTCCCCCTCTCAACTCTCACGTAACTGGGTTCAAGTAAATCCCTGGTCATGTCATCCTCAGGCCGACGTCCAGCATAACAGGCGCGAATTTATGAGCGTCCTTGTTCATGCTGATGTTGGGCATTAACCTTCTGCCTCCTATTTTTTAAGGCCATATCCATCCAGCGATCCACGCTCTAAAGAAATTTGTCTGGAAAGGTAAATTTTTGCCAAGCTTTGGTAAGGGATATCCTTTTTGTTCGCAAGAGTCTTTAGTTCCGCAAGCATATCCTCCGGCAGTCGAATTGAAATCGACTTCACCGATAGCTTTAGTTTGGGAAAAGATGCCCTCTTGAAATCTTTAATATCAAAATAATCAAGGGGAGAATGATTTGCCCAGAAATCTCTCTCCTCGTCTTCATTTTTAAAGTTTGGAATAGTTTTGTTATTTTTCATCATAAAATTTCCTCTCTCTTTTATTCATATCCCTGGCAGAGATTATTCTGATCAGGTTATTCCTCTTGGTAAATACAATGACAAGAAAACGATCTGTGTCCGTTTTCCCAAAAGCAGCCCATCGGTTTTCAGAAACAGAATGCTTTGGATCGTCAAGGACAAAAAGTGGCCTATTAAAAAACACCTGTTCGCATTCCCAGTTTTCAATATTATGCTTGAGGAAGTTTTTATTTATATTCCCTGCAGCCCATTGGAAGCCTATAAATTGTTCAAATATCTTTTCCATTGAGTTAGAGTGTATATGACATAAATATACATGTCAAGGTCTTTTTAGAGATCATGTCCCTTTTCCCTCTTGACAAACGAATGCGCATACATATAATCCCTATGCCCCCCCGGTGGGAGGGGTACTTGGAAAATGCATGCAAATCAACCATATTTATGGGGGTAATCATGAAAAATCAAAATGCCTTGCGCCGCCTCAAAACAATCGAAGGCCATGTGCGCGGCGTTATCCGCATGGTCGAGGAGGATGGTTACTGTATTGATGTCATACGCCAGATTCAGGCGGTGGGGGCAGCGCTGAACAAGGTCAGTGCCCAGATTCTCGAAAACCACCTGAGTACCTGCGTCATTCCCGCGATCAGGGGTGACGATGCTGGCGCGCGTGAGCGCGTTTTGAAAGAGATCACCGAAGTGTTTGACATGGCAAATAAGGTTTAGACTCAGCGCCGGCAGGGAGTCGGCGACAAAAAATCGAAAGGAGTTTTTTATGAATACTGTTACTTGGGTTGTTCCTGCTATTAGTTGCGGTCACTGCACGCATACGATCGAGATGGAGTTGGGCGAGTTGCCGGGGGTTCAGTCGGTCAAGGCTGACATAGCTTCCAAAAAGGTTACCGTCACGTTTGGCGCCCCGGCGACGGAAGAGAATATCAAGGCCCTGCTGGCCGAGATCAATTTTCCCGTCGATGCTACGTAGTCTGACAAACCTCCATGCCTTGGGAGGCACAACGAACGATGAAAATCACCCCCACCCCACCCTCCCCCCTCAAGGGGTAGGGATCAAGGGAGAGGGGGCATTTTCATATAAAAGCATTTTCTCCGCGCAGAGCAGGGGTGTACCGCAACCTGTAATCCGCCGGAGTCATTAAGGAATGGATATGGATGATACGAAACGCGTGCTGCTCCCCATTACGGGGATGACCTGCGCCAATTGCGTTGCGGCGGTCGAACGCAACCTGAAGAAACTCGAAGGCGTCGAAAAGGCGGTGGTGAATCTGTCATCGGAGCGGGCGACCGTGGAGTATGACGCCGCGAAACTTACAGTGCCGGAGATTATCGCCCGGGTAGAGAGGGCTGGTTACGGTGTGGCAACGGGGGAGGCCGACCTGGCGATCAAGCGACTTGCCGACGACAATGACGCGCGCCGGCTTGAGAAGGCCTTGGTCGCCCTGGAGGGGGTGTTGGAGGCGCAAGTGAGCTTTGCCGGCGAGAAGGCGCGCCTCCGGTACGTGCCGACGATGATCAGCCAGGCGGAAATCCGCAAGGCCGTTGCGGAAGCGGGGTTTACAGCCCTCGAACTGGGAGGTTCGGCCGAGGACGCCGAAGCCGAGGCGCGCGAACGGGAGCTAAATGAACAAAGCCGTCTGCTGATCGCCGGTTTGATCTTTACCCTGCCGCTGTTTTTGTTTTCAATGGCGCGCGACTTTGGTCTGGCGGGTCCCTGGGCGCACGCCTTCTGGGCACATTACGCCATGTGGGCGGCAGCGACGCCGGTGCAGTTCTACGTGGGCTGGCAGTACTACACGGGCGCGTACAAGGCGCTTCGAGGCGGCTCCGCCAACATGGACGTGCTCATCGCCCTGGGTTCATCAACGGCATACATCTACTCTATTTTTATTACGCTGGGGGTTATTCCCGGGCATGTCTATTTTGAGACCGCGGCGGTCATAATCACGCTGATTCGCTTGGGGAAATTTCTCGAAGCCCGCGCCAAGGGACGTACCTCCGAGGCCATCAGGAAGCTGATGGGATTGCAGGCCAAAATCGCCCACGTTATTCGCGACGGGCGCGAGGTGGACAAACCCATTGACGAGGTGCAGGTAGGCGATGTCGTGATCGTTAAACCCGGCGAGAAAATACCGGTGGACGGCGTCGTTATCGAAGGGCGCTCCGCCGTTGACGAAGCAATGCTGACGGGTGAATCCCTGCCGGTGGAAAAAAAGCAGGGCGACTCGGTGATCGGTGCGACTCTCAACAAACTGGGACGACTCACCTTTGAGGCGACGAAGGTCGGCAGGGAAACGGCGCTGGCGCAGATTATCAAGCTGGTGGAAGAGGCGCAGGGCAGCAAGGCGCCGATCCAGAGACTGGCAGACCGGGTCTCTGCCATCTTTGTGCCCGCGGTCATCGCGATTGCGCTTTTGACGTTTGCCGTTTGGTATTTCATTGTACCGGCGGCGTTTCCCGATCACCAGTTTGTCAATTCCCTCTTTACAACCGCGCTTATCAACATGGTGGCCGTGCTGGTGATTGCCTGTCCGTGTGCGATGGGGCTGGCAACTCCCACCGCCGTAATGGTAGGAACCGGGAAGGGCGCCCAGATGGGCGTATTGTTCCGTAACAGCGAGGCGCTCGAGCGGGCGGGAAAGATCGAGCTGGTGGTGCTAGACAAGACGGGCACGATCACAAAAGGCAAGCCCGCTGTTACCGATATTGAGATCAGCCAGGGAGGCGCCTTGAATGCCGAAGAACTCCTGCGGATTGCCGCAGCCGTTGAAAAGGGGAGCGAACATCCTCTGGGCGAGGCTATCTGGACAGAAGCTGCGGCGCGGGGGCTGCTTCCGGCGGAGGCGACCGGATTCACTGCCGAACCGGGGCGTGGCGTGCGGGCCGAAGTCGAGGGCAGGGGGGTTCTGGTCGGCAACATCCGCATGCTGGAGGCGGCCGGGATTCCGATTAACGGTCTGATCGCTGTGGTCGACCGTCTGCAAGCCGAGGCCAAAACGGCCATGCTTGTTGCCGTTGACAATCAGGCGGCGGGTGTGATCGCCGTTGCCGATACCGTCAAGGATGGTTCTTCCGAAGCGATCGCCGCCTTGCGCCGGCTGGGTCTGAGTGTGGCGATGATCACCGGCGACAATCTCAAGACGGCCGAGGCGATCGCCCGGCAGGTTGGCGTCGATATGGTTCTTGCCGAAGTGCTTCCCGCCGGCAAGGCCGCCGAAGTGAAGAAGCTGCAGCAGAGCGGCAGCGTGGTGGCGATGGTCGGAGACGGCATCAACGATGCGCCTGCTCTCGCGCAGGCGGATGTGGGCATGGCGATCGGTACGGGCACGGACGTGGCAATGGCGGCCGCCCCGGTAACGCTGATGAGCGGCGATCTCGGCGGCGTGGTGCGCGCCATAAATCTTTCCCGCCGGACGCTGGCGACGATCAAACAGAATCTGTTCTGGGCGTTTTTCTATAATGTGCTGCTGATTCCCGCCGCGGCCGCGGGCTTCCTGAACCCGATGGTTGCGGCCGGGGCAATGGCTTTCAGCAGCGTGTTCGTGGTCAGCAACAGCCTGCGGCTGCGCCGCGCCAAGGTGTAATTCCGGAGGGGGGATCGCTGAGGCAATAACCTTGAAATCGTCCGCGGATTGCAGCCGTTTCCCCACGGGAATGCGGTAAAAAGCGGGCGGCGGCCTTTTTCAGGTTGCTTTATTGCACGCGACTACGCTAAAGGACACGGCAAAATTGCGGAGGTCTTTGCGTTATGCATGATGTGGAACAGGAAACATTCTGGGGAAGAATAAAGCAGGAGGCGATTTCCGGCGCCGGGATAAATGAGCGGGACGCCCTTGCCGTTTTAAACTTGCCGCAACTGGAGATGTGGCGTCTGCTTGAGGTTACCGATGCGGTGCGCCGCCTTTTCAAGGGCAACGTCATCAGGCTTTGTTCGATACTGAACGCAAAATCCGGTCACTGCTCCGAAGATTGCTCATTTTGCGCGCAGTCCCGCCGCTCGCATGCGGCGATCGACAGGTACCAGCTTGTGGATGAAGAAACGATGGTTGCCGCCGCCAGGGATGCAAAGAAGCTTAAGGCGGGAGAGTTTTCGCTTGTCACCTCCGGCTTCGCGGTGCATAAGAGGGCGGATCTCGAGCGGTTGGGAAACGCGCTCGACCGGATAAAAAATCAAGAGAAAATAGATACATGCGTAAGCATCGGGGCGCTGTCTCCGGAGGATACGGCGTATCTGCTGTCCCGGGGGCTCAGCAATGTCCACCACAATCTGGAAACCTCGCGGAGTTTTTTCCCGTCGATGTGTACGACTCACTCCTACGAAGACGACGTAATGGCTGTACGCGATGCAAAACGAGCAGGGGCGCGGGTCTGTTCCGGCGGAATTTTCGGGATTGGGGAGTCGCCTGCGGATCGGGTGGAGCTGGCGCAAACCCTCCGGGAGCTCGACGTGGATTCTGTCCCGGTCAATTTTCTGAACCCGATTCCCGGCACCCCGCTGGAAGGTAAACGGGAACTTTCCCCGTTTGAATGTCTGAAAATTATTGCCATGTTTCGGCTTTTCCTTCCGAAAAAAGAGGTGATTGTCTGTGGGGGCCGTAAGGAGAATCTCCGCGATCTGCAGTCTCTGGTATTTTCCGCCGGGGCGAACGGCCTGCTGATCGGCAACTACCTCACAACGCTGGGGCGGCCCCCCGAAAGCGATCTGCAGATGATCGAAGATCTGGGGCTCGAGGCGCAACCAGGCTGATGTTCGAGGAACGCGAAATGGATTATGGTGGTAACGAACCTTCGTCTGGTCAACGGGCAGTCTCGTCTCGCGAACGGAAATCTTCGTTTTCAGAGGATAGCGAGCGGGAGCTGTCCGCCCTGAAAAAACAGGGGCGGTATCGCTGTTTGAGACGCGTTTCCGGGCCGCAGGATGCCGAGATCGTGATCGAAGGCAGAAAACTGCTCAACTTTTCTTCCAACAACTATCTGGGACTTTCCTCCCATCCGGAGGTTGTGGAAGCCTTCCAGAAATATGCCTGCCGGTATGGCGTCGGGGCCGGGGCTTCCCGGCTGATCGGCGGCAACATGGACATCCATGCCGAGCTGGAGGAGGCCATTGCCCGCTTTAAGGGCTGCGAGGCGGCGCTTGTTTTCAGCGCCGGCTATCTGGCCAATCTCGGCATCCTCGATGTTCTTGGTTCCCCCGCGGCGACGATTTTCTCCGACGAGCTAAACCACGCCTCCATCATCGACGGTTGCCGGATGGCGCAGGCGGGGGTAACCGTCTATCGTCATGCCGACATGAACCATCTCGAAGGGCTGCTCAAGGCTTCATCCGCCCGGCGCAAGCTCATCGTGACGGACGGGGTGTTCAGCATGAAAGGCGATATCGCCCCGCTTCCGGGGCTGGTCGCGCTCAAAAAACTATACGGCGCCCTGCTGATCGTGGACGACGCCCATGCGACCGGGGTTCTGCCGCCGCGAGGGCGGGGCTCCGCCGACTATTTCGGGCTTTCCGGGGAGATCGACATCGACATGGGCACCTTTTCGAAGGCGCTCGGAACCTACGGCGCATATATCTGCGCAACGCGTCCGATTATTGATTATTTCATCAACAAATGCCGCACCTTCATCTACAACACCGCGCTCCCGCCGGCGGTTGCCGGGGCGACGCTCAAGAGCATCGAGCTGTTGTCGGGTCATCCGGAGCTGCTTTCCCGGCTCTGGACGAATCAGGAGACTTTTCGGCGGGAGATGGAAAGACACGGGCGAAGGGTCCATTCCAGGACGCCGATTTTTCAGGTGCCTGTCGGTTCCGATCGTAAAACGATGGCCGTATCCGGTAAACTCCATGCCAGGGGGCTGTTTATTCACGGGATCCGTCCGCCGACGGTTCCCGAGGGGGAAGGCCAGCTCCGGGTCTCCCTGATGGCGACGCACACCACGGAAATGGTTGTAAAAGCCGCCGGCGGGATAGATGAAGCGCTACAGGAGGAAGACGTTGGACAATACTGAAATTTTGCGGGCAATAGACAAAAAACATCTCTGGCATCCGTTTACCCAGATGGCCGACTGGGAGAAGGACAAGCCGTTGATCATTGAGCGCGGCGAGGGGAATTATCTGTTCGATACGGACGGAAACAGGTACTTCGACGGCGTCTCTTCGCTCTGGGTGAACCTCTTCGGCCACCGCCGCCGGGAAATCGACGCCGCGATCCGCCGCCAGCTCGATATCATCGCCCATTCGACCTTTCTCGGCCTCTCCCATCGGACGGCGATAGAACTGGCCGAGAAGCTGCTTGCCATCGCGCCGGCTGGGTTGAGCCGCGTCTTCTATTCGGACAACGGTTCCACCGCGATGGAAATCGCCATCAAAATGGCCTTTCAGTACTGGCAGCAGCAAAGGGGACGGGAAGAAAAAAAGGAATTTCTGACCCATACCGAGGCCTATCACGGCGATACGATCGGCTCGGTTTCGGCGGGCGGGATCGACCTTTTCCACCGGATATTCGGGCCGCTTTTGTTCACCACCCAAAAAATGCCGACGCCTCACTGCTACCGCTGCCCTTACGGCCTTGATCACGAGACCTGCCGTCTTTACTGCGCGGACCGGATGGAGGAAAAGATCCAGGCGCGGAAGGAAACGCTTGCCGCGGTGATTGTCGAGCCCCTGGTGCAGGGGGCGGCGGGGATGCTCATGATGCCGACGGGGTATCTCTCCCGGTTGCGGAAGGCGACGAAGGAATGCGACGTACTATTGATCGGCGATGAGGTGGCGACCGGTTTCGGCAGAACGGGAACCATGTTCGCCAGTCAGCAGGAGGACGTTTCTCCTGATATCATGACCGTGGCGAAGGGGCTGACGGGCGGCTATCTTCCGCTTGCGGCGACGCTGACGACGGAGAAGATATACACGGCGTTTCTCGGCCGCTACGAAGAGTTCAAGGCATTTTTCCACGGGCATTCCTACACGGCCAATCCGCTCGGCTGTGCGGCGGGACTGGCGACCCTCGTGATTTTTGAGCAGGAGGATGTGCTGGGGCAGGTCGCGAAACTGTCCGGAGTGATGGCACGAGAGCTTGCCAAACTGCAAGGTTGCCGCTGGATCGGCGACATCCGCCAGCGGGGATTGATGGTCGGTATCGAGATTGTTGAAGACAGGGAAGCGAAAACATCGTTTCCCCCGGAAAAGAAGATCGGGCAGCGCGTCATAACCGAGGCGCGCAAGCTGGGTATCATCATCCGGCCGCTGGGCGATGTGATTGTGCTGATGCCGCCGCTTTCCTCGACCGAAGATGAGATCGTCAACCTGGTCGCCTCCGTAAAGGGATGTATCAATACAATTCTTTCGAAAAGCGAAGCTTAATGTTCATAAAAGGGGTGACTCCCCGGCCAGCAGTCGTCAGGATGGAGAAAAATGGGAAAGGGCATACTGATATCGGCGACCGATACCGGCGCGGGGAAAACATACGTTACCTGCCTATTGGGGAAGAGGCTGCGGCAGGAGGGAGTTGCCGTTTGTCCGTTCAAACCCATCGAGTCCGGATGTGAAACCGGCCTCGACGGGAAACCGGTCCCTGCGGACGCGGCGGCGCTTCATACGGCCTTTGCCCCGGAGCTGGCAATCGCCGATATTTGTTTATATCCGCTGCGGGCGGTTCTCTCTCCGCATCTTGCCGCCCGGAAAGATGACGTAGTCGTTGATATCATGAAAATAAGGCATAAGGCGGAGGCCGGGGCCAAGACCTCCGCTGTTCTTCTGCTGGAGGGAGCGGGGGGGATAACCGTTGAACTTAAAGAGGGGTATTCCTTTGCCGATCTTTCCCGGGATTTGGCTTATCCCGTCTTGATCGTCGCCCCCAACCGCCTCGGAACCCTGAATCACCTGAAATTGACGCTCCATTTTCTGCGGGTGAAGGGACTCGCCTTGTTCGGCGTTATCCTCAACGACCACAACCCGGAGCTGTTTTCCGCCCGGGATGCCAACGAAGCGGAAGCCCGCAGCATCGCCGGCGACACGTATCTCGGCAGGATTCCCTTCGGCGCATCGTCTCTTCCCGATGCCCTCTTCGCCAATTTCAGGCGGCGTCTGCAAGAAGTCTAAGCAATATTGGTACATAATACCGATTTTCATGGGGGGTTATTTCAACATTGTTTAGTGGATAAATGGCGAGGTAATTGCAAAACTCCCCATTCTGTCATTCCCGCAACGATTCTGAGCGGGAATCTGGTTCTAACTGCTTGAAAAACCATATTCCCGATAGAGACTTTCGGGAATGACAAATGGTTTTGCAATTACCTCTGGCGCTAAAAATAAATCCGTCACCATTTTCCTTCAGAACTTGCCAATAATGAAAGGGTGTGCTATTTGGCAAAACGTAGGAAATATAACAAAACGGCCCACTTATTATTGCGCATGCAGAAAAGGAGGATATATGCAGACCAATGTCATAACAGTATCCGGAAAGGGACAGATCGTCATACCCCGGGAGGTGCGCAGACGCCTGCAAATAACGCCCGGCAGGAAGCTGCTGATCAAGATCAAGGGGGATTCTGCCGTCATGACGCCCTTGCCCGATAATCCGGTCGAACACTTCTGCGGCATTTTCAAGGAAGGGCTGTCCCTCACGGAAGGCCTTCTGGAGGAGAGAGGCAAGGAGCGCGATGACGAAGATCGTAAAATTACTCGATAGTTTTGCCCTGCTTGCCTACCTCAACGGCGAACCTGGTTGCGGGAAGGTCCGCGATGCTCTGGCCGCTGCCCGGGATGGGCTATGCGATCTTTGTATGAACGAGATGAACATCGGCGAGAGTTACTACATCCTTGCCCGAAAGAGAGGGGCGGAAAAGGCCGATTATCTTCTTGATACCATCCTGCCCGGTCTTCCCATCCGCAGCGTTTCCAACGACTTTACGAGTGTCATCGCCGCCGCCCGGATTAAGGCGCAATATCCACTTTCATTCGCCGATTGCTTTGCCGTCGAGACGGCGCTCAGTGAAGGGGCGGCCATCCTGACCGGTGACCCCGAATTCAAGAGCGTCGGGCACCTCGTTACTGTCGAATGGCTGGAAAAATAGGGAAAACCTGTTAATAAGAAACGTTGTTGCCATTTAGCTCTTGGCGTTCCTTAAGGCAGGAAATAGGGGTCAGAGAAGTATTGATTAATACTTGAACTTTGACAAAATGCTAAACACACGAGGTAATTGCAAAACCATTTGTCATTCCCGAAAGCGAAGCTTAATGTTCATAATGTCTCTATCGGGAATATGGTTTTTCAAGCAGTTAGAACCAGATTCCCGCTCAGAATCGCTGCGGGAATGACAAGAATGGGGAGTTTTGCAATTGCCTCACACTTGTGAATTTACCACAGATATATCTGGCAGATCTTCTAATCTTCGGCCACAGCTTTGTGGATGGCGTACCTATGGGCAATTCGCCTTCACCATAATTGTCTTGACACGAACGCGAGTCATAATTTATACAGCGGGCCGTGCAGATCATATGGTTATTTATATGTAAATTTATCCAATAGAAAGCGTGGTTGCCTATGAAAATGGAGATGAATGCGGCAAATGTCGTCGTCATTGCCCAGCAGTTCAATCCTTCCATCATCAGTCAATACTGGTTAATCAAGAACGGTATCTTTACCGAGGAGGAGATTCTGTCCGAAAGCATCTTCTCGCCAGTCATCGCCAATGTTCATTCCAAGGATTGCCAAGTCCTAGTACTGCCGGAACAGCTTCAATTCACGTCCACGCTCGCTGATACAGCGGCGCAGGAATTGTTAATCTCCAAACTTGGAAAGATCGTTCATGCACTGCCACACACTCCTTTCGTAGCTGTGGGGTTGAATTTTTCCTGGCAGATTTACGACGAGGATGATGTTTCCAGTGCGACATTAGGGCGGAAACTGTTTTTCAGAGACGACAGCCCGCTGTACAAGTTTTTTGATGTGGATGATGCCCGGTTCGGTTCCTACATGAGCAGGGATATTCTGGGTTGCCGCTTGAAATTGGATATCAAACCCGTCAATGTCCCTTGCTCGGAAGGGATCTCTTACCGACTCCTTTTCGGATTCAATTTTCATCTGCAGTTGACTGAAGACGATAAAGCGGAAAGTATTTTAAATCTGTTTCAAAAATGGGATAAAGCCAAAGAAACGGCCGTTTCTCTCATGAAACAAATTGTTTTTTAAAGGATCGCCATGACACCGACAACCAAAGGCATTATTCCAGCCATAGATTTTAACGGAAGGTCTGAGTGGCTCCCCTTTATTGCCCTATATAGTTTCTATCATCGCGAGCCTGAAGGGGATACGGCCAGTATAGTGCTGCCCTGCGAAGCAGAAAATGTTCATGTGCCAACGTTCGTTCCGGGCAAGAATAGCACTGCGCTCATAAAGTCTTCCCTCGAAGGGGAACTCCTGTCAAATCTTCCATCAAGTTTGCTGTCTTTCTTGAACAACCGGAGGCAATATGTACAGGACGGCGATACCTACTTGACTATTATAGACCAGAAAGACATTCCCGTCGTCGTTCCTTTGTCCATAGAAGCGAAAGCCTTCTGCCGTCGCCAAGGCATTAGGAAGTATGTCAACGT
This sequence comes from uncultured Syntrophus sp., assembly GCA_964552725.1. GTDB lineage: Bacteria > Desulfobacterota > Syntrophia > Syntrophales > UBA5619 > DYTH01. The sequence goes on along the minus strand of CAZKHU010000001.1, from coordinate 89,406 downwards.
GGCCTCGGACCTGCTCAATCAGTGCTTTTCCAATGTCCGGGGTGTCGACAGCGAGGTTCTCCAGGATCCGGATGCGGAAGATCAATTCTTGGTCATCCATTTGGAGGTCAAGGGAGAAATCGAGGCGGTTCTTGATATGTATGACAAATACACCGAAGAGTGGGTATCGAGAGTCCCTTGGCCGGAACGGGGGAAAATCAGCTTATCTTACATCATAATCTGAGGCATGGACCCGAGAGATTTTCTTGACATAGCGAAAAAACTATCCGACGGCAGCACGGCGGCAGAATACAGGACGGCTGTCAGCCGTGCCTATTACGCCACTTTTCACGTCGGAGCGGCGTTTTTAAAAGATATAGGTTGCCCGATCAGCGCAGGGCCGCAAGCGCACGGAGAAGTGCGGAACGATCTATCGAATTGTGGCGATGCCGAATTGGCAGGAGTCGGTTCCCAGCTTGCAGATCTCCATAAAAAAAGAATTATTGCCGACTACCGCCTCACCGACGTAAAATACGATAATCAGAAAACATCTCAGGCCGTTACGGTGCAGGCAGGGCGAATGATCCAGGCGCTGGATCGGTGTGGTTCCGGATCGAGACGGGATGAAATCGCCAGGACTGTAAAGGAGTATCTAAGAAAAATCAACGCCTGACCTCTGGTCCTTTCCCGCCTTTATCGCCCGCCAAGTATTGCAAGTATTGAACACTAGTTATCAATTCACCATTAACCTTCATTGCTGGGAGGAACAGGATGGCCCGGAAGAAAAGCGCAAAGGTTGCTGCAAACGCGGAAACGACGGTGCTGGATTATCGGCATGACGAGGCGAAACGTAAGAACATCCCCCCCGCGGGGCTTGCCGCCCAGGGCAAGGTGCGGGAGACGCCAAAGATCAAGTACGCCTATGATCCTCACCTGCCGCCGGTTTTGCGCTTCGATGCGGCGGGCGGCGCCGACAGGCTCCCGGAACTGCTCGCGACGGCCCGCAGCCGTCCGCTCACCGCCGAAGAGACGCAACTTTTGGCCGAAGCGCTGCGGAACCGTGAGCCCTGGCTCGAATGGTCGGGGAAACGGGAGAAGAAGTCTTTCGAGGTGGACCCCGTCGCCCTCCACATCCACGAGCGTATCAGCGCCCAGGCGATCCTCAAGGTCATCGCCCGCGAGGACATCCAGCGGGATCTCTTCGCCGACCCGCAAATGGAATATCAAAAGGCCGTCCAGTTCTATCAGCACGACGTGGACTGGTCGAACCGGATGATCCTCGGCGACTCGCTTCAGGTCACGGCGAGCCTCGCCCGCCGGGAGGATCTGGCCGGTAAGGTCCAGATGATCTACATGGACCCGCCCTACGGCATAAAGTTCGTCTCCAACTTCCAGCCCGAAATCGGGAAACTGGACGTGAAGGACAGGGAACGCGACCTCACCCGGGAGCCCGAAATGGTCAAGGCCTACCGCGACACCTGGACCCTCGGCGTCCACTCCTACCTCGCCTACCTCCGCGACCGCCTGATTCTCTGCAAAGAGCTTCTGGCGGATACGGGGAGCATCTTTGTGCAGATAAGTGATAAAAACTTACATCGCGTGCGCTCGGTTCTCGATGAGGTATTCCAACCTGACTCTTTCGTATCTGTGATTACTGTTAAAAAAACCGGTGGTATGGGTGAGGAGCTAATAGATAATGTCTCAGATTTCCTACTTTGGTATGCAAAAGACCATTCTCAAATCAAATATCGGGCATTGTTCCTCGACAAGATAATTGGTGAAGGCTCTGGCGAACGTTATTCCAGGATTGAGTTACCATCTGGTGAGATAAAACCTCTTCAAGATGAAGAGATCCGTGATCCAGCAATGATACCAGCACTTAGCCGTATTTTCCTTGGCGGCCCCCTAACTTCGCAGACACCAAGCGAATCGACAACATTTGAATTTGAACTTGAAGGCCGTAAGCTCAAGCCATCGAAAGGAGGATGGAAGACGAATAGTGTTGGCATGAATCGTCTTATAAATAGTGAGAGGCTGGTTTCAACACGCGAGTTCGTGAACTATAAAATGTGTTTGGATGATTTCCCCGCAACGTCACTTGGCAATCTCTGGTCCGATACAATGGGAACGGCGGAACAAGACAAAAAATATGTTGTCCAAACTACAACAAAAGTTATCCAACGCTGTATACTCATGACCACCGATCCGGGTGATCTTGTCCTTGATCCAACATGCGGTGGGGGCACAACGGCCTATGTTGCGGAGCAGTGGGGGCGGCGGTGGATTACCATCGACACGAGCCGCGTTGCCTTGGCCCTGGCGCGGCAGCGTCTGCTAACGGCGACCTATCCCTTCTACCGCGTCAAAGATGACGCGCCCGGCGCCGCTGCCGGCGAGGATGAAACAGACCTCGCTGCCGATCCGCGGAGTGGTTTCATCTATAAGACCGTTCCCCACATCACCCTGAAGAGTATCGCCCGAAACGTCACCCTTGACCCGATTTTCGCCCGCCATGAGCCGATTTTGGCGGAGAAACTGAACGTCCTGAACACCGCGCTCACGACCGTAACCCCCGAGGTTCACCGGAAGCTGACGGTAAAACTGGCCGTCAAAGAACGTACGGAGGGCAAGAAATCCGTCACCGACGCGGACCGGCGGCGCTGGATGCTGCCGAAAGAGTTATGGCAGCCCTGGGAGGTTCCCTTCGATACAGATGAAGACTGGCCGGAAGCTCTGAAGAGCGCCCTCGCGGCCTACCGTCAAGCCTGGCGGGCAAAGATGGACGAGCTCAACGCCTGCATCGCCGGCAACGCCGAGCAGGAGGAGCTCGTTGACCAACCGGATATCGTTCGCCACGTGGCCCGGGTCTCCGGTCCCTTCACGATGGAGGCGGTCATGCCTGCCGAGGAGTCACTCATCGAAGCAAACCCCATCGGCGGCGAACCTGAGGATGGCCTGGACACTTTCTGTGCCGCTCCCGAAGAACCCATAAACGCCGAGGCCTATCTCGACAAGATGCTCCGGCTGCTCAAGGCAGACGGGGTGCGCTTTCCCAACAACAAAGTCCTCGCCTTCGCGCGTCTGGATGCGTACAGCTCCGACTATCTCCACGCCGAAGGAGAATGGACCACGGAAGACGGCCAAACCCAAACCGTAGCGGCTTCCTTCGGTCCCCAGTTCGGCCCCGTCACAGCCTGGCAGGTGGAACAGGCCCTTCCCGCGGCCAGCCGTCGGGGATTCCATGATCTGATCTTTGCGGGGTTTTCCTTCGATGCCGCTGCCCAGGCGATCATCCAGGAAGACCCGAATCCCAAGATCCGCTGCCACCTTGCCCACATCCGGCCCGACGTGAACATGGGCACTCTTTTGAAAGAGATGCCCAACAGCCAGCTCTTCACCGTTTTCGGGAGCCCGCGGACCAATCTACAACCGGCGGGCGAGGGCGAGTTCATCGTCGAGATGGAAGGGGTGGACATCTACAACCCCGTGGACAACACGCTCCTGCCGACGAAAGCAGACAAGGTCGCCGCCTGGTTTCTCGATACGGACTACGACGGCCGGACCTTCTGCATCACACAAGCCTTCCTGCCCGACAAGACCGCCTGGCAACGGATTGCCCGCGCCCTGAAAGGGGTCATCGATGAGGAACGGTTTGCGGCGTTAAGTGGGACTGTTTCGCTCCCCTTCCCGGCAGGACGGAACCGGCGAGTGGCCGTCAAGGTGATTGATCCGCGCGGAAACGAGGTCATGCGGGTCCATCGCCTGCCCGGCGGAGGTAACGTGTATGAAAACGCCTGAGCAGGAGCCGCTGCCCATCCAGCCCGTCAACCGGCCCATCCTCTGCAAGCCCTTCGATGAGCCCACGGCCCACTGGGTTTATGACACGGAGACCGGCGAGGCCCGCCAGGCGGAAGGACGACGCCCTGCCAGCTACTGGTACAAGACCGAAAAAACCGGCAGCGCCCAGCAGAGCTTCAGCTTCATCACCGAGGAGGAGAGCGACGACCTACCCTTAGTCAACCTCCTCCGGGAGGACGTAAAACGCTGGCGTCAGGCAAACTATGAAGGCGCCACCCCGGTGACGAAGCAGCTCCTGGCCTGGTGGCGGCGGACGGACCGCCCCCGGAAGCTCTTCTTCTGCCAATTAGAGGCGGCGGAGACCGTGATCTACATCACGGAGATACTCGCCTCGGGGAAGCGCCCCCGCTGGAAGCCGAAACTGAGCGGCGAGGATTACCGGAAGCTTGCCTGCGGGGAGCGGCCGGATTTTTCGTTCCCGACCCGCGCGACAAACCACCCCACACTGATCGACCGGCCGCATGAAAGCGGCCTCGCAGCCCTCGCCCGTTACGGGTGCAAGATGGCGACGGGAAGCGGCAAGACGGTGGTCATGGCCATGCTCATCTCCTGGGCCTTCTGCAACAGGGGGAGGGCGCCGGGGGACGAACGCTTCCCCGCGGCGGCGCTCGTCGTTTGCCCGAACCTGACAATCAAGGAACGCCTCCAGGTCCTGCGGCCCGATAACCCTGAGGGTACCTATTTCGATCAGTTCGACCTCGTTCCGTCACAACTCCGGCCGCTGATCAATCTCGGCAAGGTTCACGTGACGAACTGGCACCTCTTCGCCCCCGAATCCACTCATAGCGAAGGTGGAAAGAGCTACATTGTTGTGAACAAGGGGGTTGAGAGCCCCGACGCCTTTGCCCGGCGGGTTCTCGGCGAACTCTATGAGCGTGCCCCGCTGATGGTCTTCAACGACGAGGCCCACCACGCCTACCGGCCGGCAGCCGTCGGTGAGGACGAGAAACTGACCGCCGCCGAAAAGGCGGATCGTGAGGCGGCGACAGTCTGGATCTCCGGATTGGACCGGATCAACGGAGCCTGCGGCATCCGCTTCTGCGTCGATCTGTCGGCCACGCCTTTTTACCTTCAGGGGAGCGGTTATTTAGAAGGCTCGCCTTTCCCCTGGCTCGTCAGCGACTTTGGCCTCGTTGATGCGATTGAATCCGGGATCGTCAAGATCCCGCGCCTCCCCGTAAGCGACACGACGGGACGGCCGGAACCGAAATATTTCGCCCTCTGGAAGCATATCGGCGAACGACTCCAGCCCGGCGAACGACTGCCCGGCGGCAAGCCCAAGCCGGAGATCGTCTGGCGAGAGGCGGAAGACGCCCTGGCGACCTTAGCCGCGCAGTGGAAGGAGCGGTTCGATTACATCCAGGCGGCGAGCCCAGGCCAGGATAAAGCGCCGCCCGTGCTGATCATCGTCTGCGACAACACGGACATTGCCGAGGTCTTATACCGGAACATCTCGGGCGAGGAGAGCGTCGAAGTCGCAACGGCGGCAGAGGAGGAAGATGCCGACGAGGAGACGCCGAAAAAGAAGAAAAAGGCAATTAAGAAGACTACTTACGGAACTGGCAAAATCTTTCCCGACCTTTTCTCGAACCGGGACAACTTTCGCCCCACCCTGAGGATCGATTCCAAACTGCTCGGCGAGGCGGAAAGCAGCGATCCGAACGCCTCGCGAAAGGAGGCGGCAGAATCCCTCCGGGGGATTGTCGCGACCGTTGGAAAACCGGGAATGCCGGGGGAACAAGTCCGCTGCGTCGTGTCGGTGCAGATGCTGACGGAGGGGTGGGACGCGAACAATGTCACCCATATCCTGGGCCTGCGGGCCTTCGGAAGTCAGCTTCTCTGCGAGCAGGTCGTGGGCCGGGGCCTCCGGCGGATGGATTACACCGTGGATCCTGAAACGGGCCTCCTCACGGAGGAGTACGTGGACGTCTATGGGATTCCCTTCTCCGTCATCCCCTTCAAAGGGCGCCAGACGAGGAGCAAGCCGTTTTTGGCATCAGCAAGAGGGGTGAGTAGCAGTTTTTTCTTCTGAGACAATTGCAAAACTCCCCATTATTGTCATTCCCGCAACGATTCTGAGCGGGAATCTGGTTCTAACTGCCTGAAAAACCATATTCCCGATAAAAACATTCGGGAATGACAAATGGTTTTGCAATTGGCTCTTCTGTCAGTTTTTTCTTCTTGACACATTCTTTCAGGTAATGCTATTACTCCAAAAGAATTGCTATATCGCAGTAACGTGCTTCACGACATTTACACACAATTTCAAAAATTGCGCCCTTTTTCCCCGACGGGAAATGCCGGCTGTCATAAACCAATGCAAGGAGTGGATTGATGGGACTGAGGAGCTTTACCATTTATGATGTATTCAGAAGGAATGCCGGCTTTTTCGGGAACAAGTCGGCGGTTGTTTTTGAGGAGCGGGAAATAACTTTCGGCGAACTGCTGACAATGGTCGATTGTGCGGTTGGGTGGTTTGCCCGGGTGGGAATCAGAAAAGGCGACCGGGTGGCCGTCTTGAGCAAAAACTGCCCGGAGTTTTTTGTGCTGGCGGGGGCGATTGCCGCATCCGGGGCGATTATGGTTCCGATCAATTTTCGGCTTTCCGTCGATGAGATTGGATACAATCTTGAAAATACAAAACCGGTGGCGGTTTTTGTTGATCCCGATTTTCACGAAACGATCAACGGCATCAAGGCTGATTACCCCGATGTGCGAGCATGGGTGAGCATGAATGCGTCGGTCAATAGCGAGTTTATCCCCTTTTCGGCTCTTCTGGAAGGCAGCCCCGCACCGGCTGCAGATGTAAGCAGCGATGATCCGTTTGTCATTATCCACACCGCGGCGGTGCAGGGAAAGCCGCGCGGGGCGGTACTCAGCCACGGCAACATGATTTACGGCGGGCTTCAAAGCATGGCCGCAATCGGCTTGAGCGGAAACGATGTTTACCTGAACATCCTGCCCCTGTTCCATATCGGCGGCCTGATTACGGCGTTCACCACGATGCATGCGGGCGGGCTCAACTTGATTGTCCCTAAATTCGATCCGGTCGAATGCGGCAAGATCATCGACAGGAAGCATGTTACCCTGATTGGCGACTTCCCGCCGATCCTCGGCCAACTGCTCGACGCCCGGGATGCCGGTCACTGCACGCTTGCCTCGCTGAAGAATGTCTATGGGCTGGAGCGTCAGGAAACGATCGAGCGCTTCGAGGCTCTGGGCGCAGGAAACTTCTGGATGATCTACGGGCAGACGGAGACGATGGGAATCACCTGTCTTGCCAGAAACGCCGATAAACCCGGTTCCGCCGGTCGCCCGGGGTTGTTGTCGGATATTATGATTGCTGACGAATTCGATCGTCCCGTCGCAACGGGAAAGCCCGGCGAGATACTGATCCGGGGACCGCTCGTATTTATGGGGTACTGGGGCGAGGAGGAGCTGACGGCGCTGACGTTTCGTGAGGGTTGGCACCATACCGGGGATTTGGGGCGCCTCGACGAGGAGGGTTTCCTCTGGTTTGCCGGACGCAAGGCGGAAAAAGAGCTGATTAAACCAGGGGGAGAGAATGTTTACCCGATCGAGGTGGAAAAGGTTGTCCTCGAACATCCCGCCGTTCTCGAGGTTTCCGTCATCGGCGTGCCTGACCCGAAATTCGGGGAGGGAATCAAGGCTGTCTGTGTTCTGAAGCCGGACGTCAATCTGACTAAACAGGAACTGATCGACTTTGTCGCCGCCCGGATCGCCCGTTATAAAAAGCCTAATTATGTCGAGTTTGTCGAGTCGCTGCCGAAACAGGAGGACGGCGCCATCGATCGGCTGAAGGTAAAGGAGCTCTACGGGTAGCGATTCATATGGTTATCGTTGCGGGAGTTTCTCGCTTCTCCGCAGCCGCGTGGCCGGGAAAAGCCCCCGCTTATGGGCTTCTTCGCAGTACCAGTGCTGTGCCCAGAGATTATGGCTGCTATAGTAATTCTGAGCGACGCAGCTTCCCAGGCAGACGCCTTTGAGGAGGCACTCCGCGCATGTCCCCTGAAGCTTTGCGGGAAGACCTCCGCGGATATCCTTCAGCACGGGGGAATTTTCCCATATTTCCTTTAGAGAGTCCTGCCGGGCGTTTCCGAAGACAAGTTCCGGAACGGTCTCGCCGATGCCGCAGAGGGCGTAGGCGCCGCTGGCCAGGACGCCGAGAATGCCCGCTATTCCGCATGAATGGCAGCCATTGCCGTTTCGGGCGTTGAACATCCTTCTCAGCGAGCGGAAGGCCGGCGGCTGATCGTAGTATAAGGACAGGCTGGTGGTTGCTGACAACTCTTCGTCCACCCATTTGCCGAGCGAGATCAGCTCGGCTATGTCAACCGTTTCCCCGGCGGCGAACATCTGTTCGCCCCGCGCGGTCGGCTGGATTATGTTGAATTTGACCGAGCCGGCGCCGAGCGACTCAGCCATTCGGACAACCTGTTCGAGCTGATCTTTGTTCCGCTGCATAATCGTCATGATGATCTGGGGACGCAGCCCTGATTTGACCAGGTTTTGAATGCCGGCCACCGCCTCGTCGAAGCAGCCCTTTTTCCCCCGAATCCATTCGTGAACCTCCGGGTCGATTGAATCGAGGCTCACCGAGACAAAGGCGTTCCCCACGGAAACTATTTTGTCGGCTATTTCAGAAGAGCACAAGGTGCCGTTCGTTTCCACGACGAGACGCAATCCCCGTTTTTGCACAGCATCGATCAAATCGGCTATTCGGGGATGCAGCAGCGGCTCGCCGCCTGTGAATTTTACCCCGTTTAGCCCCAGCGGGCCTGCCTGGTCGAGAATCTTCGTGAACAGCGCCGGGTCCAGATATGACGAAGATTGAGCCGCCGCAAGGTAATGGGGTTCTATCCAGCAATGACGGCAGCGAAGGTTGCAGTCGCTGGTCAGATAAAAATAGAGCTGGCGCAGCGGGTAAAATGGATTTATATCCGGCTCGTTATTGATCATTACGCTGTCACCGGCTGATGATTGAGCAATCGCCCCGGCAGACATCCTCCCTGCTGTTCGAAAAGGCGCAGGCAGGCGTCCGGACTCGGGCTGTTGACCTCGCCCGTCAGATTGTAGGACAAGGCCGGACAGTTGCCGGTACAGTAGTCCTGATAAGGGCAGTCTCGACAGAAGGCGAAGGAGGAAAGGGGGATAAGCTTGCGGTTTCTCAACTCCCACAGCGCCGGATGGTTTTGCCAGAGGTCGCGGAGGTCAGCGTGATTGATTTGTCCCAGAACTATATGTCCCAACTGTGAGCAGGGCACATAAGCCCCGTCCGCCCGCACCGAAATGCCCTGAAACGGGCATCCGCAGCCAGTCAGAAATCCCCGGCCCGCCATTGGCGGTCTTTTCTCCCGATGGGCCTCCTTCATTTCGGACCACAGCCGTGCGTCGGCAAGGGGACCGGCGGTGGCGCCGATGCGGCTGCCGTATTTATCGATGAGTCGAAGCAGCGTTTCCATCGCAGCCGAGCGTTCGGCGACAGTCAATTGCGTCTGTTCGGTATTTTTCCGGCAGAGGCCCATATACGAGGCGGCGTTGGTTGAAAAAGAGGGCAGGCCAATCTCTTCCAGGAGAAGCGAGGCGATTGCTTCCAGTTCGTCGACATTTTTGCGGTGGATCGTGACGCGCACGGTTACCGGCAAATTGAACTTCTGCAAAATTCTGATTCCGTTTATGGCCTTTAAGAAAGTTCCTTTGCCCCGAAAGGCATCATGGGTTATCTCCATTGCGCCGTCAATGGAAACCTGAACGGAGTTGCAACGTCCGGTAGCGGCGAGAAAGGATGCCATTTCCGGTTCGATCAGGGTGCCGTTGCTGAGAATCGCAAAGCGCATTCTGTTTTCGACGATTGAGTCGATGATTTCCCGCAGATCTTGCCTGTAAAAAGGTTCTCCACCGGAAAGGGTGACATTCATAACCGCGCAGCGCTTGAGTTCCGCAAAAAAGCGGCGCCACTCGCCAAGCGTCAGATCACGGGCGACATCCCCGGCCGCCGAAAAATGGCTGCAATAGGTGCAGCGCAGATTGCAGCCATTGGTGATCTCGATGTCAACAGAGCGGGGCGTTTTCATCAGGGAGCGCGTCATGTCGCGATTTCTCCGTCCCCGGCGGCGAGGCCAAGTCTGACAATTTCCCGGACAAACTCTTCCACCTGACTTTCCACCTCAGCCGGCACGTTCTCAGCCGCTTCCCTGACTGCTTCTGTTATTGTCGTCAAGGTTTGCTTGCCGTCAAGCAGTTTCCAGATGAAAACCCCCAAAGGGTTCAGCGTAAAGGTATTGCCTGTGTCGGGATTAAACAGCAGCGCCCAATCGTCAAACTCCTCCCTGAGGACGATCAAAGGGTTGGCTGTCATTTTTATGTCAGAGTATTCACTCACCAGTAATTTCTCCGTATCCGGCTTGTTCCCCGTCTTTTTAAAAGGCGGGACGGCCAGTTTCATTTGATGTAAAATTTTCAGTTCTTTTTCTTTTGGCAATTTGCTATATTGACCTACGGAAAAAAGCAAGTTCTATTTTGCCGTTCTGTATTGGGTCCCCTGTAAAAAAGGCGCCGTGGCTGGTTGGCGTTTGCCTGTGCGATCTGGATATTTATGAATGTTTTATTTGTCTGCACCGCAAATATTGTCAGAAGTTTTATGGCGGAGGCCATACTTACGGACAAACTCAAAAAGAAGGGGAGAAGGGATATAGCCGTTTCGTCTGCTGCTCTGATCGACATGAAAGGGAAGCAGGCAGATCCGTTTGCCATCAAAATACTTGAAGAAAACGGGATTGAGAGAGGCAGTCATATCTCGAAGTTGCTGACGGATGACATGGTTGTCAATGCGGATTTAATCGCGGTTATGGAGGAGGAGCAGAGAAGGCAGCTTTGCGAAAGATACCCTGACGCGGCAGCAAAGATACGGCTTCTCAAATCTTTCATGAAAGGATATCAAGATGTTGACACAGACATTAAGGATCCTTACCACTTGACGATCTACCATTACCGGCTCTGTTTTGCGGAGATTTCCATGGCCGTAGGCGGCATGCTGGGGGTATTATAAAAAGCGGCGTTTTTTCAGGCAAGAGACTCTCTCGGGAAATATCTATTGACTTCATGTCGGCGCGAGGCGTAAGCAAAAGAGCAGCTTAGAAGGAACGGCGCTCGTTTCTGCCGGGCGATAAAAACGAAGGGGTTTACTGATGAAAAGGGCAAGGAGAAATTTTCTGGCGGTTTTGGGTGGTGTTGCGGCGATGCTGCCGACCACGAAGTTTCCAACGCCGGCAAATGTTTATGAGCACCTGAAGGGCTGCTGGAGCTGGTATGAAACGGAGGATTTGCTAAACGGAATGCCCGTCAGAAAAAGCGGCGTTTCGCTTTACGGAAACGGATATGGAGCGGTTCTTGCCGATGCCGGAAGGGACGTGCTGCGGCTCAACCATACTGCCACCCGCATCTGGGAGCTGTGCGACGGGAAAAACAGTCCGGAAGTTATTGCAAAGACAGTTAGCGAGGATTTCGCTGTATCGCCAGGCGTTTGTTTTAAGGATGTGGTTATTGCGCTCCGCACTTTCAAGCGACAGGGACTGATTATTTGTTGAATAAGGCAACGAAAAAGACATTGCCTCGCCGAGGCGAGGCGGTTAAAGTACACTGTTTTTGCGTTTCGGGAGAAGTCCTATGACAGCCAAAAAGAAATTGCCCTATGAACCGCCGGTGATTATTGATTTAAGCGGGAGTGTTGCCTACGCAGACTCGGAAGAGTGCCGCAGCGGTTCCCGGGCTTCGCAGCAGTGTATGAGCGGCGCAAACGCTGCGCAGAATCAGTGCAAGAGCGGGGCCTCGGCGCAGGAAGAACAGTGTATGACCGGCGGATCGCCGGGGCATCAGTGCTTATCTGGTTCAACTGCTCTGGGCGGAAAATGCGACAACGGCAGCGTCGCCTCTCTCACCTGCACAAGTGGCAGTTCCGCTCAATCAAGCAATTGCAAAAGCGGTACGGTGGCAATATCTGATTGCAAATCAGGTTCGGCGGCCGGAGATTCTTGCAAATCGGGAAGCTTTGGCAAAAAAGACGACTGATCAGGATAAGCAAATTATGCCGCGGTGAACCGCTTTGATATGTTTTCATCAAAGCAATTAACTGCCAGTACGGTGAATCTTTTTTTACAATAGCGAAAGAAAACCGTCATTTTTCTGAAAATCCATGTCGAACGAGGGGATTGCAGCGCACAAATCACAGCAGAAATTGAAGACAGCGGTTTTTAATTCCCGATCCATCAAATCGAAATAATGGATATGGAGCGCCAGCAGCTCCGCCATTGCTGATTGCCGGTTGCGCGGATGCAGCGCCAGCCGTTCCGCTTTTTTCAGAAAAATGATCCTCTCCAGCGGGGCTTCCCGCCGGTGATGGGTTTTCCCTTTTTTTTCGAACATGTTTACCTGGGAAAAAGGCGACGGATGGATTTGGAAATGCCCGCCCCTATTTTCAATGACGGTGGCATCATCGGAAAGCACATCCCCTGCTGGAACGAATCCCGCCACGGTGCTTTTCCCGGCGCCGGATATCCCTAAAAACAGATTCCCCTGCGCGTTGATCCGCAGGCCCGCGCCGTGCGCAAGCAGTTTTTTCTGCGCAGCCATTAGAAATGACGTAAATATAAACAACAGCTTGTACAGGCTGCCCATGAGAAGATTTTTGCCCTTCGAGCGGAAAAGGAAGATATGGGCTGAGCGGGAATGGACATTGTACGCAAGCACGCCGTTGAAGAATCCAACCAGCAGGGTTTTTTCCGATACCGGATAGCGCTTGGCGACATGGTTGATAATGCGCGTCGTTTCCCTGTCTATTGTTGTCGACAGCCTGATAGGTTCCGCCCTGAATTTGCGCAGCGTTACAGAATGCTCATAGGAAAGAGAAACAGTTACGGAATTATCGCTTTGGGGGATCAGAAAGCCGCGGAAGAGCCTCTGGAGCGGGTCTAACAGGGGGGCTGCTTTTTCATCTCCGCTTATCGCCACGGATATTCCGGCAATGACAATGAGCAGTTTTTTCATCTACGTTGGCAGTTCCCATTCGGCGACCACGTCAACAATATTAAGAACGTTGTTGGTTGACAGGTCCGTGTGTTCTTCCGCTACGCTCCGGTTGCCCAGGCCGTCGAAAATAATTCTTACCAAGGGTTTTACTGGTTGCGACTTGTTAGTTTTTATCACCCGGCCGATGGCGCCGTTGTTTAACTTAACGTAACTGCCAACCGGATAAAGCGACATCTCGTCGAGAAAAACCTTGAGAATCCGGGGCGCAAACAGTCGCTCTTTGGCTTCGATCAATTGTCTGACTGAGGTAAATTGCAGCAGCGCCTTTTTATGGGGTCGATTATGCGTCATTGACTCATAGGAGTCGCAAATCCCTATTATTTGAGCATATTCAACTATTTCTCCATTTTTCAGCCCCTGCGGGTAGCCTTTTCCGTTCTCCCGTTCGTGGTGTTGATAAACCGCTTCGACAACGGCGGGGAAGTCTTTCTGGAACGGCAACAGGAGATCTCGACCTGTTTCCGGATGTTTTTTTATGACAGCAATTTCTTCATCTGTCAAACTGCCGGTCTTGCCAACTATGGCATCCGGGACAAGAAACATCCCCACGTTTTGCTGAAGCGCTGCCAGACCGAGTTCCAGCAGCCGTCTCCTGGGATAATTCAGACGCAGGCCTATTTTAAGGGCGTAAATCATTGTGTGGATTGGTTGGAGAATATAGTAGTCCTGCTCTTTGTCGAAATTGAGCATCATCGGATTAATGCCGGCGAGTACTTCCGGCAAATCCAAAATTCTGGTGATTGTCAGGGTGGCGGGCTCAATTTCAATGCCGGCGCCCTCCTTTATCAAGGTGCGGGTGTCCACCATGTATTTCTGCATTGTCGAGTAAATAGACTCCGCGTTAAAGTCGTTCTTTTCGGGGAAAGGCTCTTCGGTGTTCTGGGGGATATCGGGCTTTGAGGGCGAAGCGGGCGGAGAAGGAGGGGCGCCGAAAATCTGACTGAAACGAAAGGGACTCTCGCCGTGGCCGCCTTCAGCCTTTGGTTTTTCATCCTGCCCTCTTACTGTATCTGTTGCTCTCATAATAGTCGTCAGCATGTTTGTGTTATTTTAGCTGTCCAGGACGGCGTGATGACTTATCAGCCCCCTCAAAATTTCTTTTTAAAAAGGATTTCTCCAGCATGCTGGTCAGAAAACTTTTGACGTCCTGTTCTATCAGTTTTCCAGGGGCGTCATAGGCGACAGCAATTTGGGACGTCATTGCTTCCACGGTGTTCCTGCCATCGCAAAGCTCAAAGAGCAGCGCGCCCGTCATGTTGGCATGCATGAGATTGCCCGAATCGGGGTTATAGAGGTAGGCGCCGTTTCCCACCTTGCGAAAAATCACTCCTTCGTTGAGAATAAATGTTGACTTTTCTATCGGAGCCCCCTCTGCAAATCAATATGGTCCTGTTTCAAGTTCACTCATGGCAAATACATAAATATCTTAATATTACAAGAATAAAATTCAATATTCCAAAATTGTTTCGAACAGCGATAAATTAAGCCGAAAACAGCGTCGAGCGTAATCCTTGTGCAGAGGGGAAAAGAAGGGGGTAATTTGCCTCGGTCAGAAGATGTCGGGCTGGGGTCCATCCATACAAAAGGGCTGTCCGGGCATCTCTTTGGCGTAGACCTCAAAAGTACGGGCGCCCGCCCGGCAATGGGGGCTTTTTGCCATCATTGCCGGGCGGGCGCCCGTTGGTTGCTGTTTATCCTTAGACGTGTTCCGCCATTATCAGAGATTGCCTGTTTGCCGCAGCCTGACGCGCGGCTCCTTCTCTTTTCTTTTCGGAACTGACAGCATCAGCCGGAACAAAATCGATCGCTTTTACCTCGCAGAAACGCACACATTGAGGGTCTCCGTCGCACAAATCGCATTTGAAGACGCTTCTCGCCGTCCTGTTGTAATTCATCGCGCCGAAAGGACAGATGCTGACACACAAGCGACAGCCGATACAAACATCGCGAGCGATTTTCAAAAATCCGAATTCCTTGTCCCGGGAAATGGCCCCTACGGGACAGACGCTCTGACAGGGCGCATCTTCGCACTGCTGGCAGATCATTGGAACATATCGGCCTTCATCCTCCCATTTGACTATTTGGATCCTGCTTTTTGCCGGGTTTGACGATCCCTCATGCATGACAGAACAAACAAGCTCGCAGAGGCGACAACCGGTGCACTTGTCCGAATTAACCGTTAGAAATTTATCCATTATTCTCTCCTCTGTTTTTATCTAAAGCAAATGGGTCGGCTCATTTTCCAGACTCAGGCGCTTTAAGGTTTCTGCCGTTGGGACGCCGTCTTTGTCCCAGCCGTGATGCCCATAAAATTCATCAACCATAGTGTTGAACTTGTCCCGGTCAATCGTGGCGCCGATAATATCAGGCGCTCCCCTGCGGCAAGGCTCATCAAAATAGCGATGATTGAGCATGTCGCCCTTGACCAGGTCGTAGCGAGTCAGACCCTCCCTCAAATTGAAAAGTCTTTCGATGTTGTTGCACCTTTCTGCCACTTCCCAAATCTCTTTGGGGGTAAACTCAAGGCCGGTGTTGAGGTAAATCGCCTGGGGCCAGTCTTCGAAATTGGGCAGCGTCGCCCCGAGAAATACCGTGTGATATTTGCATATCCCCAGGCAGTCAACCGCCATGTAGCAGTTTTCCTGCCAGAAAACTTGCCATGGTTTGCCGATATATTCCATATGTTCCGAGGATAGAGGGCCGTCATAGGGGATCGGGCTGCTGTAAATCTTGCGCAGCACGTTCACCGGAAGGTGATACAGGTCGATGGCCGGCCGGCTCCGCAAATGGTCGGAACCGCGGGAAGAGGTCGCTATATTCAGGGCAAGGCCGGGCGTCCCCCGCTCATCCGAGTGAAGATTGCTCATCCCCTTGACCTGAATGAGATAATCGAAAGAATTCTTTCCTATTTTTTCCGCTGCCGGGACTCCCCCGTCGGCCAGGGTATTGGCTAACCAGCCCTTGCGGTTGCAGATTCCATGAATCATCTCCAGTAAGGCTTCACTGTTTCCGAAACGAAGATCGAGGCCGTCGGTTTCCTTGCTGGTGAGGATCCCCAGCTCGTAGAGCTCCATCGCCCAGGAGATTATACTGCCGATTTCAAGGTTGTCGACGCCGTACTGATTCGCCAGATAGTTGGCGGTGAGAACCGTCTCGGCGCTTCCGCAGTCCGGTTCGCTGCCGAAGGCGCCCAAGGAAGTATATTCCGGGCCTTCGTCATATTTGCCGGCGTAGGGGCCGGATGGAATTTTGTATTGGGCGCGGCAATGCACCTGGCAGCCAAAACAGCCGGTCATATGATGTGGCCCCATGGTCTCGGCGGCGATATCGTCGATCGCTTCCGGCTCAATTTCGTCAGCGTTTTCCATTTGATTAAACTGGAAGTTTCGGGTGCGAACGCCGCCCCAGCAATTGGTCGCCCCCCAGATAAAGGGCGTTCCCAATGTGCCCTGGGTCTGATTAACCTTGGCGGAGGTGATCTGATCAATGAATCTTTTGTTGAATTCCAGTGCCTCAAGGGGACGGGCGATTTTGATGTCCATCGTGCCGCGGGCGGCGACTGCCTTGAGGTTTTTGGAGCCCATAACGCAGCCCATCCCGGTGCGGCCGCCGGCATTCTTTATGCCAGTCATTACGTTGGCATACCGCACAAGATTTTCGCCGGCCGGGCCGATGACGGCGCTTTTAATTTCCTGATCCCCCAATTCTTCACGAATTGCCCATTGGGTTTCCGTGGTTGTCTTACCCCAAAGATTTGCGGCATCGCGGATTTCAATCTGTCCATTGTGTATCCACAGATAAACCGGCTTTTCAGCCTTGCCGGTGATAACCAGGTGATGGAAACCCGCCCAAGCCATTTCAGGGGCGAAAAAGCCGCCCATATTCGTACTTCCCAGAAGACCGGTAAGGGGTGATTTTGCCATAACGTGAGTTCGCGATGTGGCTGAGGCGCAAGTGGCCGTCAGCAATCCGCCGCTGAACAGCAGCGGGTTCTCCGGCCCGAGCGGGTCACAGCCCTTCGGGGCGTTGTTGTAAAGCAGATAGGCATCCAACCCGCGTCCGCCTATGAATTTCTTTCTCACCTCCAGGGGAATTGGTCTGATCTCTATTTTCCCGGTAGTGAGATCAATGTACGCAATTTTACGATCCAATGCCATTTCGCATTCCTCCTTCACTTGAATGGAACCGTCTTTAGACACTTCCAGTTTTCTTGGCCAGTATATCTTCGGCTAATTTGCGGTTAACATCCCAGACCGGACCGCGGATTCTCGGCAGTTCCGGCGTTACCCAGAAAAGTCGATAGGTCATTCCGCACGTCGGACAGGTGATCTGCTGGCTTCCCGGGGCCGGCTCCATTCGTGCCATGCAACTGGGATTATGGCATCTTACCTTGCCGTATGTTCTTGTCTTGCGAAGCGATTCCGAAGAGGAAACTTTTCCGTTCTCTGCGTCCATAATGATACTCCTCAAGTTTGTGTTTAATTTCATTGAAACTTTGATCGAAAATTTATCTATATAAGAGATTTCCTTATGTCAAGTCATATTTGCGCCTGAAACGGGGCAAGGCATATAGGGTATGGAAGGAATAATACGCCATGCCTTTTCAGAGGAAAACTGTTCTTTTACTCTCCGGAAGTTGCGGCCGACGAGGTTGGGAAAAACGCGAACGCCTCAGCTAAGACAAAAGCCGATTGCAGCGCCGATGTGGGACAGAGTGAGAAGCATTCCTTGCAGTTTGCGCATTCCCTCACCCCGTAGGGAGCCACAGTCTCCATTGGCTTTCCTTAATCCCCTTTTCTGTCTGAAAAAATTCAGCCCTTCCGGGATATCGACATCCGGACAACGGCATCCGCCACCTTCTTGGAACCATATCTGTTTGCTAATGATTCCAGGCCTGTTTTCAATTCTTCCGGCCTTTCTTCTTTCCCCTTTCTTTCCTCTTCAAACGTTTCTTCATAAGTCAGGGCGCCAAAGGTGCACGCCTGCACGCACATAGGCTCTGAAAATGGCGGTTCGTCTTCACACATATCGCATTTTAGAGGAAGACCGGAATCGGGTTCCTTAAAGTGATCCCTGGAGGGGCAGGAAGCGCCGCAGAAGCTGCACTGACTGTATTCTTTTTTATCAATAATATAAGATTGCCTGCCGCTGCATTCGGCTGGAGTATAATTAGTGGCGCGTACCGGAACATACAGATCGGCTCGCTCATGAATGAAAACACGGATCCGGGCTCTCGCCGGATTGATGCTGCTATACCTCGGCGTGGCGTGGAATGCGGCGCAGGAAAGCTCACAAGCCCGACAGCCAGTGCATTTATCAACATTAACTTTTATTTCTTTGACTATTTTCTTTTTTACCCCGCCATTCACGGTCAGCACCCCCATAGACTCTATTTATGAACGTGAAGCTACGCTTTTTCCTCTTTTCCCACCGAAGTATCCTCATTATCAGAGAGAATTCCCCTCTTTAGAAAGTCTTCGCCAACGTAGTCCAGGCCCAGTTTGTCCAACGTCTCTTTGGTAGGAATACCGTCTTTATTCCATCCCTTGAATTGATAATAGTCGTCAAGCAGCTTTTGCTCATAGTCATTGTCTCTGATTGCCCAATGGTCTTCGGGAGGCTTTTCATCAATTCTTCTCATGCCTCTTCTGACATTGAGGGCCCTGACCAGGGTCCGGTTCCTTTGAAACACTTCCCACAGCAGGGTTTCATCCATCTTTATCCCGGTTGCAAGCGATATTAAAGGCGGCATATTATGGATATGGTATGCCGACCTTCCGCCAAACTGACCACCCCGGAAGGACGAAAGAAATCCGCAGATTCCGGTGGCATCGTCCAGGTAATGCATCGCCTCGTTCCAATCGCAAATCGCGCAAGACGCCTCATTGGAGATTGTGTCGCGCTTTTCCCATTCCATAAAATATTTTTTAAACTTTTCATCAGGCACCGAAACCCACCCATCTACAAACTCTTTTCTCTGCTCTATGGTGGGAAGGGGATCCTGGGGGAAGGAGCCTTCAATCTGGGTAATCGCCATCTTCTCACCCGTGGCTAACATGAGAAAATAAACGGGATTCAGCCTTCCCAGCTTGATAGGCAACTGCTCAAATCTTTTGATGGTATTATGATCGTATGCTTCGGCGCCGTTGCCGATCTGCCGCGCCGCCAAAGAAACGCCATTGGCCAGGATATCGCCGATTCCTTCCCGGTGAACAATTTTTTCCATAAGATAGAAGAATCTTTCCCTGACGTCGGTTGGCATTCCCGGAAAATCCCGGTCTTTCAGGATGCCGGCTTCGTAAAGTTCGAGGGCAAAGGCGATCACCTGCGGCGTCGAGTATGAGTCCAGACCATACTCCTGGGAAACGCCGAGGATATCAAAGCTGAAGTCCAGTTCCTGAAAGGCCGCCATATGATAGGTGTCCTTGCCATAGCATTTGTAAGAGAACGTCGGCCTTCCCGGGAAGGAGATCACGTTATGGCATACCTTCGGACAATTATAGCAGCTTGTCTGACGGCTCATATATTTATATTTGAGATTCCGCCATCTTTCTTCGAGTTCCTGACTCCAGAAATCTCTCCTCCGCACCCGCGCATTGCCCCAGGAGAAGTTGTTGTGGTGGAAACTGTCATCCTCATCGGTCGCCATCCAATCGCCGACATACTGGTTCTCGGAGATCGACTTCCGCAGGTTCTGGCACATTTCAAAGAGTTCGCCCGGGTTTGCAATGTTAATGTCCTTTGTCCCGCGGATTGCTATAGCCTTTAATCTTTTATCCCCCATAATGGAACCTACTCCCCGGGACGCGCTGGAGTGGCTGTGATCGATGGAAGCCATATTGACCCTGTTTTCGCCGGCCGGGCCGATAGCCGCTACCTGTATCTTGTCGCTCTTCAAATCCCTTTTGATCTGTTCAGCAGTTTCCTGGCAGCCCTTCCCCCGCAGATGGTGGGCAGCGCGTATTTCCACCTTGTCATTGTTTATCCACAAATAAACCAGATCGGCGGACTTGCCGCGAATGACTATCTTGTCATAGCCGGCATGCTTGAGTTCCGCTCCAAAATACCCCCCCAATAATGAATGCGCATGCAAGTTTGTCTGGGAAGAGAAGGTATTTACAACGGTGCGGTTGGCGCCGGGAACAGGGGTTGCGACTAAAAGGCCTGCGCTGAAAATAAGCACATTGTCAGGGGAAAAAGGTTCAACTTCAGGGGGAACCCTGTCCCACAAGATCCTGTCGGCAGTACCCTGCCCGCCCAGATAAAGCTCAGTCAATTTCGGGTCAGTTTCTACCCGGTCAATGCTTCCCAGGGATAGATCAATTTCCAGATTAAATCCTGTCTCTCCGTACCTCATTTTTTCCCCCTTCTTGATTGCCCTAACCAGCCCTGAACTTCTTGATCGGCTATGGGTTGTGGGCATTTAACCAAAATGGCCTGCACCTGCAAGATGAAGGCTGAAATTTACAAAACTGATGGCGATGTTCCCACATGAAAAAACTATGCCACGAATTCAGCGGTGCAGGGACTTGGGCGGTATTCCCGATAAGCAACCTGTCGAACTGCTACAAACAATGCGTTTATGACATAATGTAAGTTTCTGGATCGCCAATTGCAAAGGATTTCATCGAAAGATATGTAAGAAGGGATTTCAGGATTTTTTATCGTTATTCATTTTGATAACAAAAGGGCATCTGTCAGAAGTAAAATTATCATAATGACAACAATTACTGCTATCATTATGATAACAGCTTCTGCTTTCCCTGCGCTTTCCTTATCCCTTTTTTGGCCGACGCTGTTTTGTGGCTCGCGCGAAAACACTGGAAAGCAATGTCTCGTTTTCGTGTCCGGCATGCGTGATGGCTTATGTGCGAGAATGCAGATAAAACTCATCATTAAACCTCTGCCGGCCTGACTGCGCATAATTGAAGCTATGACCATGTCCACGGCGGGGGAGACGTCGCTCAGGGCAGTTGGAGTTAATTTCAGCAGGATTGTTGCCGGTAGGCATGGCTATTGCTTAAAGAGACATGATAATTTGTTCTATGCGCGCTGAACCATTTTTCTTTACGTCAGGTTGGCAATGCAGCTTAATTTAAGGGAAATAAATGTTGCGTAGTGATCTGATCCAGGAAGGCCGTTATTCAGCGGAGCTTATTCTCTGGCCGGCTTGGCAAACTGAGACAGGAAGGAGACGATAAAATGGCGCAAAAGATTGAAGTTCTTACTGATTGCAGCCTGTGCTACCATAGTTGCGGGTGCCGGGTCACCGTAGAAGACGGCCGGGCAGTAAAAGTCGAGGGATTGGAGTCTCACCCGCTCAATAAGGGCAAGCTCTGTCCCAAGGGATTGAGTGCGTTGAATAATATATACAGCCCGGAGCGGCTAAGGCATCCTCTGAAGAAGATTGGCGGAGAGTTCCAGCAGATTTCCTGGGATCAGGCCCTCGACGAGATTGCGGGTAAATTGAGGGGACTCAAGGAGCAATTTGGTCCCCAGGTTCTGGGTGTATTTTCAGGGTCCATCGGGGTGGAAAATCTGGAGATGGCAAGCCTTGTCCAGTTGTTTAAGGCCGCCTTCGGATCGCCCAATTTCTTTTCGGTGGAAAGCGTCTGCTATCGCATGCGTATCCGCACCCGTCAGATTACCTTTGGGAAATATCCTACGGAAGAACTGGATTCCAAACTTTACATTATTTGGGGTCATAACCCCGAACAATCGGATTTTCCGCTGGAAATAGCCCTCGAAGAGAATCTGGGCAAGGGGGCCAAGCTGGTGGTCATCGATCCCCGGCGAATAAAGCTTGCCGACCGCGCCGACATGTATCTGAAAATCAGGCCGGGGACGGATGGCGCCCTGGCCCTGGCAATGATGAATGTGATCGTCAATGAAAATCTTTATGACAGGGAATTCATAGAGCAGTACACCATAGGGTTTGAAAAGCTCGTTCCTCACGTGCAAAGATACACCCCCGAATGGGCCGAGGAGATTACCTGGGTCGGGGCGCAAGATATCCGGAAGTTGGCGCGATTGTTTGCGAATACAAAAGGGGCGAGTATCTTTCAGGGTACCTGCACTCAGGATCAGACGGCCAATGGCACGCAAAACAGCCGCGCTTTCGCCATACTGCAGATCATTACGGGCAACATCAATGTCCCCGGCTCCTGGACAATCAGTCCGCGCGTTGCCTTTGGAAACGCGGGAATTGCCGTGGAGGGAGATCCGATAGGTTCGGATAAATATCCCCTGTTCTTTGAGGTATGGGGAAGAAGGAGTCCATACGGAGTTGTAACGCTTGTTCCCGAAAGCATTCCGGACAAACTGAAGGCTTTTATCGTGGTTGGCGGCAACCCTCTTGTCTCGATGCCGGATACAAACGCCTTTACGGAGGCTTTCCGGAAATTGGAGCTTCTGGTAGTTCATGACCTTTTCATGACTGATACCGCCCGGGAGGCCCATTATGTGCTTCCCGCCTGTTCCCACCTCGAAAAATGGGGAGCGGCTTATACCTACAACGTTTGCCACTGCCTGCCCTTCCTGATGCTGCGTAAAAAATGCATCGAGCCGTTTTATGAGAGCTGGTCGGAGTGGAAGCTTCTGACGGAGCTTGCCAAAAGGCTGGGGTTGAGCGAATTTTTCCCCTGGAAAACGGAAGAAGAGCTTGTGGCGTTTGAACTTGCTCCGACAGGTCTTTCCTTTGACTATCTCCTCAATGAAAAGCCCGAAGGCGATTATTATCAACAGAAGCAGTATGGCATGTCCAAAGGCCAGTTTTCGACTCCCTCGAAAAAAATTGAAATATACAGCGAAGCTTTGGAGAAGGTTGGGTTCGACCCGCTGCCTACTTATCTGGAGCCGGCGAGAAGTCCAGTGAAAAGTTCCAGGGACTTCCTGGATAAATATCCCTTGATTTTATCAACCGGGATGAGAAGTAATTATTACACGCATAGCCAGTATCGGGGGATTGCGGAGCTGCATGAAAAGAGCCCGGAGCCTTTTCTCGAGGTAGGTCCTTTGAC
Organism: uncultured Syntrophus sp.; assembly: GCA_964552725.1. Lineage (GTDB taxonomy): Bacteria > Desulfobacterota > Syntrophia > Syntrophales > UBA5619 > DYTH01. Next base: position 66,445 of record CAZKHU010000001.1, on the reverse strand, counting down.
AGCGCAGAAATATGGGGTCAAAGATGGCGATGGCGTTGTTGTTGAGACGAATCGGGGGGAAGTGACAATGAAAGCCCGGGTGGACGAAAGGGTGGCGGAGGGCGTGGTGCTGGCGCCGCACGGCTGGACCGGGAAGGCAAATGTCAATCTGCTTACGGATGTTAATTGTCTGGAGCCCATTATGGGTTACCCGGATATGAAATCATTGATGTGTTCAATAAGAAAGGCATAGAGAACATAAGCGTGGATGCATCGGAACTGTTCAGACTTGATGGCCGGGTGGCCTTGGTGACGGGGGGCGCTCAGGGACTTGGAAAAGACATTGCCTTGACGTTTGCGCAGAACGGGGCGTCTCTGGTTATTGTCGATCTGGTTGCCGCAGAAGAAACTATAAGACAGGCCGAAGCTTTGGGGGCGCGATGCATTGCAATAAAAGCGGACATATCCGACGAGAAAGCCGTGGAGAATGCCGCGCGGCAGGCAATGGACGAATACGGAAAGATCGATGTGCTGGTAAACAATGCGGGAATTGCCCCGCTTGATTTCACGCCGACGGAGGACTTATCCGTCGAAGCGTGGGATAAGGTGGTTGCCGTCAATCTGCGCGGAACATTTCTGTGCTGCAGGTACATTGGCAAAGAGATGATAAAGGGCGGCGGGGGCAGCATAGTCAACATTGCAACCACCGCCGGGATAACCGGCGTAACCCGCGCACCCGCCTACTGCGCCTCAAAAGCGGGGGTGATACTCCTGACGAAGAGCCTCGCCCTTGAATGGGCTCGGCACAATATCCGCATCAACGCCATCGCCCTTCACTACATAGAAACGGCTTTGTCTGAGGGATTGAGGGCTTCGGAAAGGGTTTATAAGGGCCTGATAAAACAGATACCGCTCAGGCGGTTCGGGAAAACTTCCGAGATTGTCGGGGTGGCTCTGCTGCTGGCATCGGGCGCGTCAAGTTATATGACGGGAAGCATTGTCGCTGTCGACGGAGGATATCTGGCTAAATAGCTACAATTGTTGGCAGTTTTCACAGGGTGCCCGCGATTTTAAGATACATCATGATGAAAGGTTTATTTGTTACAGGGCGACTGCTCTTGTGTGTTTTCGAGAGTGGTTAGCATGGATGCAACTTTAGCCGTTGATTGATGATTGAAGACGACATGAAGGGGCGTGTGAGGCATGGATTTTGAACTATAGGAAGCGCATTTAATGTCTTCAACAATCCAACCGGCAGAGCGAGTTGAGATAACTGTCCTGATGGATAATTATGTCGATTTATTGCTGGGGAGCAATGATCTTGTCGTCCGCCCCGTCTTGCGAAGCGGCGCCGAGATTCCAAGAGATTCGCTTGTCGCCGAGCATGGACTGTCGATGCTCGTTAGAAATTTCCGGGGGGAAGAGTCCCACAGCATAATCTTCGACACCGGTTACAATGCAACAGGCGTTCTCCACAACATGAAGATGCTGGGGATAGACATCGGCCTAGTTGAGGCGATTGTCCTGAGTCAGGCGCACATGGATCATACCGGCGCCCTTTATCCCCTCATGGAAAAGCTTTCCTGGGCGGTTCCCCTCGTGGTTCATCCCGGGGTCTTTCTTGCCCCGCGTTTTCTGAAATGGCCGGACGGGAGAAAAGAGCGCTTTCCTGATACACTGGTCAGAGAAGAGCTGCTGAGGCGAGGCGCCGAAATTTGGGAATCCCCAACGCCTGTATCTTTAGCAGGCGGCACGATTCTGGTGACGGGCGAGGTAGAACGGAAAACAGGTTTTGAGAGGGGATTCCCGATTGCAAGGATCGGGCAAGGCGATGAATTGGCGCCGGACCCTATCCGTGATGATCAGGCTCTTGTTGTCTGTCTGAAAGGAAAGGGGCTGGTGATAATATCGGGATGCGCTCATTCAGGGATTGTCAATACGGTGCTCTATTCGAGGAAAATCGCCGGCATGGAGCAAGTGTATGCGATTCTCGGCGGATTCCATCTTACCGGATCCTTCTTTGAGCCCATTATCGAGGAGACTGTTTCCGCGCTTGTGGAAGTGGCCCCCCAAGGTGATCGTTCCCATGCACTGTACCGGCTGGAGGGCGCTCAAGCGTTTTTTGGAGGCCTTTCCCTGTTAGTTGCTTGCCCTGAAATGAAGGAGGGTTAATGAAGACTTACGATAATATGTCCACTGGCCAAATTCTTGAGTCGGGGGCGATGCAGGCGCCTGCGAAAACAGCGGTAATAGATGGTGAAAAGCGGGTGACCTATCAGGAGCTGAACGAACTGGCGGATGCATTTGCGGCGAGTCTTGCTGAACAGGGATACAAAAAGGGCGACAGGGTAGTTATGTACATGAAAAATTCCCTGGAGTTCATAGTCATTTTTTATGCCCTCCAGAAACTCGGGATAATAGTCGCCTGGGCCAATCCCAGCTACCGGAAGACCGAAGCCCATTTTATACTGACCAATTCGGAGGCGAAGGCGGTCTTTATTTTCCGGGAGTGGGAGGGCTATGATTATCTCGATGCCCTGCTGGAAATCAAGGCGGAAGTGCCGCTGCTCCAGGCCATTTTTATCGTGGGGGAAGGGGACGGCCCGGGGGTGCATACTTTTGATGCAATGATCAGAAACGGGCGGGGACGAAAATATCTCAAGCCGGAGATCAACCCCCACGAAGACCTTTCCATGCTTATCTACACGTCAGGAACAACAGGAATGCCGAAGGGAACAATGATTACCCAGGGGCAGGCGGCTAAGGCAGGCATGCAGTACGCCCTTGGCGTCGGCGCCTCTTCCGACGACGTCTTCATCGGTTTTTTGCCCATGTGCCACTCTTACGGGTGCGGGGCGATCCTCATCCAGCCTTTTCTGCTTATGGCCAGCGTCGTTTTGATGGACAAGTTCAATCCTCGGGGGGCGTTCGAAATTATCCAGAAGGAGCGGGTAACCCTTCAGCTTGGCTCGCCGGCCCATTACCTCCTGGAGTTAAATAACCGGGATATCGGCAACTATGACCTTGCGTCCATTCGTGCCGGCCTGATTGCGGGGCAGATTGCGCCGGAAGGATTGATTGCCAGGGTGCAAAACGAGTTGGGCGTCTATCTCACCACCTTCTGGGGGGCTTCCGAAGTGGGGCCGGGATTGGGCATCATCTGTCCCTATCCCTCTCCCCTTGAGATAAGAGAACAGTTTATCGGCCTGCCTGTAGCCGGCACCTCGGTACGCGTGGTGGATCCCGTGACCAGGGAGGAAATGCCTGCCGGAGCAATCGGCGAGTTGGCCTTGTCCGGATGGCACGTGATGAAGGGCTACTGGAAAAATCCCGAGGAGACCAGAAAACAGATCGTTGACGGTTGGCTTTTCATGGGCGATCTTGTCTCCAAAACAGCGGATGGGTATCTCAAAATCCATGGGCGGATCAAAGATTTGATCAATCGGGGAGGGTTCAAAATTTCTCCCTATGAGCTGGAATCCATTATGCTGGAGCATCCTGCCGTGGAGCAGGCTTGCGTTGTCGCCACCCCGAACCCTGTCCTTGGAGAAAACATTTGCGCGTGTGTAATCATCAGAGGAGACAGTTCATTGTCTCTGCAGGAACTGAGGGAATTTCTCAAGGGAAGAGTTGCGCCCTTCAAACTTCCTGACGAGCTTTGTCTGTTGAACGATTTTCCCCGTCTCTCCGGAGGGGTCAAGATCAACAAGTTTGGGAAAGGCGGTCTTGCAGAGCTGGCCCAGCAGGACAGAAATCGCCAGAAGGCCAGGGATTAGAAATTTGACCATGAATAAAACAAGGGAGTGTGGATGAGGCAGTCTCTGCGCCTGTGAGCGAATTAAAATGGAACAATTATTTTCCGGTCCAATTATTTATCCCATTGTGACCGCCTTCGGATAGGTTTGGCGTAATTATTGTTCGGACAACCTGCATAGGTGTCGTAACGCCGCCGGTGGGGGTGAACGTTTATGTGGCAAAGGGGATAGCCAATGACGTTCCCCTCGAGACGGTATTCCAGGGCATCTTCCCTTTTCTCATGGTCATGATTCTTACCGCGTTTGCCCTCTGTTTTCCATCATTAGCCCTTATCATTAGCCCTTATCTTGCCAAATCTCGTAAATTAGGATAGAAAAATATTCCTGATTTTGCGATGGAGGGCAAGGTTAATGACAAAGGCGACGCCGGAGTTTAACAGGCTGTGTTCCCGGGAAAATCACCCGGCTGTGGCGGTTTGCCGTTAATCCCATCAAAGGCCGTATGCGATCGCCGCAGAGCCGGGAAAATGAAACAACGGATGATATTTGTTTTCGGAAGGGGAAGGTGACGAACCGATTGATTCTATCTGAAATGGGTTCCTCCGATTTGATCAAGCGGAAGTTGCATGAATTGATAGTCTTGACGGAGCTGAACAAAGAGATTCACTCCACCATGAACATCAACCAGCTCTTCCAGATCCTTGTTCAAAAGGTGGGCGTTGGGGTAAACTTTGAGAGGTGTCTGATTTATCTTCTTCAGGAAGATTATTTGCGCTGTGTTGTCTGGATTGATCGCGTCAAAAGAGAGAAGGCCTCTATTGTTGATAAGTGTATCGGATTCCGGATGGATGAAAACGCCGTGGAGGTCCAGGTAGTTAAAACCGGGAAGCCTATCTATGTGGAAAATGCCTGCCGGGACAAAAGGGTGAGCGAAAAACTTTTGAAGGTTTCCGATACAAGAGAATATGGAGTTATTCCGCTTATTGGCCGCAAAAGGGTTCTGGGAGTCCTGACCGGAGACAAGTTTTACAGCAGAACCCCCATACTGCCCGAAGATATGGAGAGTCTGCAATTATTCGCCGGACATATAAGTCTGGCCATTGAAAACGCAATGCTTTATGAGGAAAAGGAAAGATTCAGTCTGCTTTTAGAGAAGACCGTCCAGGAAAGAACAGCGGAACTTGTTCAGGCAAATCAGGATATCTCCAGAAAAATGACTAAATTGTCAAGCCTTTATCAAATGGCAAAACTTCTTGATGACGGCCTGGAACAAAAGGCTGTCCTGTACCAGATTTCGACATTGCTGGAGAGTCTGGGATTCGACACCTTTTCCGTCAGTCTACTGCAAAACGGGAGTTTCAAATCTGTATTGTTCCGGAACATGGACGGGGATGAATCCGGCGGGAGGGATTTTCCGTCGCCGGAAGATGCGAATGAGGAATTCTGGCGATCGCCGCATGTTATTCTTGTTGATAATCTGATTCCGGCCAAATTGCCTGGGGATTGTCATGATTTTTGTCTTAAAAGAAAGATACGCTCTTTCATAGTGATTCCGATCATTTCCAAGCGAAAAAGGATTGGAATTCTGAGAATTTATTCTAAGAACAGGGAAGCTTTTCCGGATGAACAGAAAGATTTCTTCTACACTTTTGGACAGCAAGTCGGAGTGGCTCTTGAAAACGCAATCACCTACCAGAAATTGGTGGATGAGAAAAACCATATAAAAACCATTTCAGAGAGGATTGAGCAGGAAAACCTTTATTTGAAAAGAAGAATCAAAACCGAGTTTGTAATAGGCCGAAGTCCCAAAATGCTTGAAGTGATGGAGCTGGTGAAAAAGGTGGCGCCAAACTCTACAACGGTAATAATCTATGGGGAGACTGGTACGGGCAAGGAACATATCGCCAATGCCATTCATGAAATGAGTCCCAGAAATGGCCGTTCATTAGTCAAGGTAAATTGCGCAGCGATACCAGACGACTTGATCGAGAGTGAACTTTTCGGGCATGAGAGGGGAGCTTTTACCGGCGCCTATGAAAAGCGCATAGGGATGTTCGAGCTGGCCAACGGGGGCACTATTTTCCTGGATGAAGTCGGCGATCTTTCCATGAAAACTCAAACAAAGCTTCTGAGGGTGCTTCAGGAGCAGGAGATTCAGCGGATAGGTTCAAAAGTATCGATTCATGTTGATGTCAGGGTTATCGCCGCCACTAACAAGGATCTGCAAAAAGGGATTGAAGAGATGAGCTTTCGCTCGGATCTGTATTATCGTTTGGCGGTTTTTCCCATTACCCTTTCTCCCCTGCGGGAAAGAAAAGAGGACATAGGCGCCCTCCTTGATTTTTTCCTCAATAAATATATATATATCAGGCAAAAAGAGATGAAGCTTTCTCCCAAAGTCAAAGATGTTCTGCTGGGGTACTCGTGGCCGGGCAATGTCCGGGAGCTTGAAAATGTTGTGGAAAGATTAGTCATTGTTTCAAAGAATGATACAATAACCCTGGACGATCTGCCCAGGGAGCTGTGGGACAACTCAGCCACAACAAATTTTCCGGGCAGGCATCTGGACGAGGCCATCAGGGATTTCAAGAAAAATATTGTTCTCCAGACTCTGAATGCTGCAGGAGGGAAAAAATCGACAGCCGCCGACATCCTGGGGTTGCCCAGATCCAATTTTTCCCGGTTGCTCAAGTCGCTTAATCTTTAAAAGGGGCGAAAGCGATGGAAAAGTTCAAGACGGGACAGCCCGGGGGAAAATGGCTATGCCGGGACTGAAATAAACCGCAAAGACAAGACCGGGAGGCAGGGGATTCGGGATGAAAGTTTGTCTTGACAAATTGGTCTGCTTTAGATATTCGGGTACAATGTTATTCAGAAAAAACGGCAGTTTAGGCCGCCGTCCAGCCGGAGAACATCGAATTTGCAGAGATAAGAGTTTTTATTTAATTTTACAAAGGCGGCATGATGGAAGCAAGACGCGAGCAATTGGCAATTGATCCCCTGAAATGCACCGGATGTCAGGAATGTTTGCTTGCCTGCTCTATGAAGCATCAAGGCGTTATCAACCCAAAGTTGGCCATGCTTAAGATTATCAGACTGGAATCCCAGAAGCTTGAAGTCCCTGTCATCTGCATGGCGTGCGATAATGCCCCCTGCATCAAGGTGTGTCCAATGAATGCCCGGATAAGACAGGAAAACGGGACAGTTGCAACGAACACGGATGTCTGTATCGGCTGTCGGGCGTGCGTCTATATATGTCCGGCCGGCAGCCCGGCGGTGAACCCTTACACGGGCCAGACTATGACCTGCGATATGTGCAGGGGCGACGAAGCCGGGCCATGGTGCGTTGTGGCCTGCCGAGAAGGGGCGCTCAGGATAACCCAAGATGATATGTTGACAAGGGGAGCAGCAAGGGAGCGGGCGGCGCGTTCCCGGGCCATATTCCCCAATTAGGATAAAAACGCCATGAAAACGGTTATTGTTGGAAACGGGATTGCCGGCAATCGGGTCGCCGCTGAACTGCGGCAGAGGGACAAGGAGATCGAGATTTGCATCCTTTCTGCCGAGGATGTTCCGGAATATGATCCATGCTCGCTTCCGTATTATCTTGCCGGCAATATCGGGAAAAAGGACGTCTTCAAGAAAACCATCGAGGATTACAAACAACTGGGCATTAATGTTACGTTTAACAGCAAGGTTGTTGCTATTAATCCGGAGGCCAGGAATGTCATAACCGAAGCGGGCACGGAAATCGGCTATGATAAGCTTGTGCTGGCCCATGGCGGCGCTCTTTTCTTTCCCCCGATAGAGGGGATTCGCAACGCCGGCGTTTTCAGCTGCAAGCAGATGTCGGAAACGGAAAAGCTGAAATTTCACAAGGGCCGCAAGGCGGTTGTGATCGGTTCCGGCGCGATAGGGATAGAAGCGGCCGAGGGGCTAAAGAAAAAAGGATATGAAGTTCACATCATCGAGCTTCTTGATTGGATTCTCCCGGTCCTGTTTGATGAACCCACGGCCAGGATACTGGAAGCGGCAATGGAGCGGCATGGCATTCATATTCATACCGGCGAAAAGGTTCTCCAGATCAAGGGGGATGCAAAAGTTGCAAGCGTTGTAACGGATAAGCGGGAAATAGAATGCGATACGGTTGTAGTCGCCACGGGCGTGGTCCCGGGGACGGCGCTTGCCAGAACCGCGTTCATCGAAACGGGGCGTGGCATCAAGGTCAACAGGAAGATGGAAACCTCCGTATCCGATATCTATGCCTGTGGCGACTGTGTGGAAACCTTTGATTCCTGCACTGAAGAGATTGTCATGTTTCAGTTGAAGCATAACGCGATCGAACAGGCGCAGATAGTGGCAAAAAACATTCTGGGGGATAACGTCGGATACCTCGGCGCCTATGCATTTGCGCGAGTGCATTTTTTTAACACCCATGCCTCTACCTTCGGAAAAACCATGCGGGCTACCCAGTGCATGCTGGGAAAATCCGAGCTTATCGAAAAACAGAGCGGCGATGATTATTTGCGGGTTGTTTTGCTGGACGGCAGGGTTATCGGCGGTCAAGCCGTCGGCAAGTATGCGGACTACATTGGGTTGCTTATCGGCGCGATGTGGCGGAAAGACGACATCGATCAATTGAGGGAGAGATGGGATAAAATCCCGCAAGCAGGCGCCGCCTATTCGTGGCCGCTGATACGGCTGGGCCAGCTTGTCGGTTCCGCTATGCCGGGTTCTACAAACCAGATTTCAGAAAAGGGGAGTTATCTATGAAGCTCAAGGACAAGATTGCACTGGTAACCGGAGGCAGCCGCGGAGTGGGTCGCTCTGTCGCACTTGCCTACGGAAGAGAAGGGGCCAAGGTCATCGTCAATTACACCTCCAATGAAGGCGCCGCCCGGGAGGTGGTGGAAGCCATCTCGGCAATGGGAAGCGAGGCTATTGCCGTCAAGGCGGATATTGCCAGCAAGGCCGACGTGGACAACCTTTTCGCGGCTGCCCGGGAGAGGTTCGGCAGACTGGATGTTCTGGTCAATAATGCGGGATTTACCAGGCCCGCCATGCTGCTCAAGATGACGGAAGATCAGTGGGATCAGGTGGTGGACATCCATCTGAAGGGCGCCTTTTTCTGTTCCCAGGCCGCGGCGAACCTGATGAAGGAGCAAAACAGCGGAAAGATCATCAATGTGATGTCGGTTGCCGGTCTTGTGGGAACCGTGGGGCAGATCAATTACAGCGCCGCGAAAGGAGGCGTCCTGAGCATGACCAAATCCATTGCCCGGGAGCTGGCCCGCTACAACATCTGCGCGAATGTCATCTCTCTGGGCATTGTAGCTACCGATATGACCGAAAAGATCAGATCCGACGAGAAGCTGGCCGACATCTACATGAACAGAATTTTGCTCAAGCGCTTTGCCGAAGCCGAGGATATAGCGCCCGCTTTTGTCTTTCTGGCCTCGGACGACGCCAATTACATTACCGGTCAGTTGCTCTGCGTCGATGGCGGCTACGGAATGATCTGAGATGTTTTCCCTGAAATGTTATTAACTTATCAAGGAAAGATGGACCATTATGGCCAGCGAGGACTTGATAAAAAACATAAGGAGGAGAAAATGGCAGGAGTACCCGATAAAATAAAGACTTGGCAGATGGTTCAACCAACCGTCTTCAACCGGGAGACCAAGGAGATCACCCCTGGCAAACTGCAAAAGACTGAGCTCCCGGTCCCGGAGCTGAAGCCGGGGGAGGTGCTGGTGGAGGTGGCTGGTTGCGGGGTGTGTCACACGGACCTGGGATATTTTTATGATGGCGTTCCCACGGTCTCCAAACCGCCTTTAACCCTGGGACACGAGATCTCGGGAACAGTGGTTGCCGGCGATCCCAAATGGATAGGAAAAGAGGTCATCATCCCCGCGGTGATGCCCTGCCGTCAATGCTATCTTTGTAAAACGGGGCGCGGGAACCGGTGCCTGGATCAGAAGATGCCCGGAAACAGCATTGGTCTCTACGGCGGTTTTTCAAGCCATATACCTGTTCCCAGCGTTGATTTGTGCGAGGTGAAAAACCGGGGCAGCATTCCTCTTTCCCACCTTGCCGTTGTGGCCGATGCCGCGACCACGCCCTATCAGGCCGCCAAAAGGGCCGACCTGCAGCCGGGGGACAATGTGATTGTATTGGGCATTACCGGCGGAGTTGGTCAGTACATGGGGCAGGTTGCCAAGGCGCTGGGCGCAAAGACGGTTATCGGGATGGCGCGCAATCAGGAAAAACTGGACAGAGCGCTGAAATTCGGAGCGGACTTCGTTATCAACACAACTGACAAGGACAATGGAGCTATCTCCAAAGAGTTCCGGGCGCTTTGCAAGGAAAAGGGTCTTCCGGGCACCGGCTGGAAGATATTTGAGGTGACTGGCTCCAAGGCAGGGCAGGAACTGGCGCTGGCTCTGCTGAGTTTTACCGGAAAGCTTGTAGTGGTGGGGTACGGGGTCAAATCCGTCGAATACAACATCAGCCGTCTTATGGCCTTTGACGCCGAGATTATCGGAACGTGGGGATGTCTGCCCGAATATTACCCCATTGTTCTGGACATGATACTGAGCGGGAAGGTCAATATCGAGGAGTTTGTCGAGACGCGTCCGATGAGCGCAATCGAACAGACTTTTGCCGAGAATCACAAGACGCCGCCGATGAAACGGGTTGTTCTGATCCCCGATTTCGATGTCTGAAGGTCAAGGTTTTGACAAAAAGGGTGAAAGAAGCAGGCAAGAAACGATAAGACTAAGCTCAATGTTCACAAATTAAAAGAAGGAGGAAATAGCACTATGTCTTTAAAAGGTTTGGAATGGCTGCCGCGGGAAGACGGCATCAAGGATCATGCGTTGCATACGGATTTGCACTTTGGAACAGAGGCGCCCTGCACGGTTTACGAGAAAAGACCGCTTGTCGACCCGAACGGAAAGGTGGTGGATGGTCTCTTTGCCGCGTGGATTCGCCTCAATAACCCCAAGCAGTTCAACTCCTACACGACGGAAATGGTCAAGGGAGTTATTGCCGGCTTTGAAAATGCTTCATTGGACAGGAGCGTTGTGGCCGTGGTTTTTACCGGCACCGGTCCCTACGCGTTTTGCACGGGCGGCAACACGAAGGAGTACAGCGAATACTACAGCATGAGGCCCGACGAGTACGGGCAGTACATGGAGCTTTTCAACCACATGGTTGATTCGATTCTCTTCTGCAAGAAGCCGGTCATTTGCCGGGTGAACGGCATGAGAGTAGCAGGCGGTCAGGAGATAGGAATGGCGTGCGACCTTGCCGTATCCTCTGATCTGGCGATCTACGGTCAGGCAGGTCCAAAACACGGTTCTGCCCCGGTCGGCGGCGCGTCGGACTTCCTGCCCTGGTATCTCGGAATTGAGGATGCGATGTGGAACTGCATCTCCTGTGAGATGTGGTCAGCCTACAAGATGAAAGCCAAGAACCTGATCAGCAAGGTCGTTCCGGTACTCAAGGTGGATGGGAAATGGGTGCGCAATCCCCAGGTAATCACGGATGCTTACGTGCAGGACGGGGAGATTGTCTATGGCGAAAACAAGACCGGCGCCGAGGCCAAGGAGGCGCGGGAATTCGTCAAACTGCATCAGCCCAATGCCGATTTCGAGCTTCTCGACAAGGAAGTTGACAAGATAGTCTGGACGTTCGCCAATCTGTTCCCCGGCTGTTTGATGGAATCGATCGACAGCGTCCGCCAGAAGAAGAAATTTTTCTGGGATACCATGAAGAATGCCCACCGTCACTGGCTGGCCGCCAACATGGGCGGCGAGGCCTTCCTCGGATTCGGCGCCTTCAACAGCAAAAAGATCACAGGCAAGGATACCATTGATTTCATTAAATTCCGTCAGGAAATAGTGGAAGGCAAGGCCTGGGATATGGAGATGTTTGCGGGAGTTCTGGGAAAACCTCTTTAACCGGGGCTTTTAAAGACTCAATATGAACAGCCGGAGGCAGGCACGTCCCATAAGAAGAGACCTGCCTGCCTCTTTTTATTGAAAAAGGAGCGGGAAGATAATGAGCTACGAGCATATTGAAGCGATTATCCAGGATGGACTTGGAACAATCACCCTCAACAGGCCGCCGGTTAACGTCCTGAATATCGCCATGATGAAGGAGATCAATGGGGTGCTGGACTCGTGGAGGGGACAGAAGGATTTGAAGGCCGTATTGTTCCAGGCAAAAGGCAAGTGCTTTTCGGCGGGCGTGGATGTGGGGGAACACATGGGCGATCTGGCGCCGAAGATGATCGACGCCTTTCACGGGATGTTCCGTCGGCTGGAAGGCATTGGTGTTCCGACTGCGGCCTCGGTTTACGGCTCCTGTCTCGGGGGCGGCTGCGAACTGGCCATATTTTGCGATCTGGTCATTGCCGCGGATGATGCCAAGTTCGGTCAGCCGGAGATCCAGGTAGGCGTCTTTCCCCCGATTGCCGCCCAGATAATGCCGCGCATCATCGGGCAGAAGGCGGCGATGGAGTTGATCCTTTCCGGAAAAACCATCTCGGCCGGGGAAGCCAGGGATGTGGGGCTTATCAATCAGGTGGTGGGGCGAGACGGGCTGGAAACGGCGACTGCGGCCTTTTTGAAACCCTATCTAAAGCTGAGCGCCGAAGTGCTCCGCCTGACAAAAAAGGCTGTCAAATCAGGGCTTATGGATCCACTGGAGCCATCTTTGCGAACCATCGAGGATATCTATCTGAAGGAACTCCTGAAGACGGCAGATGCTCAGGAGGGGCTTGTCGCCTTTCTCGAAAAGAGAAAACCGCAGTGGCGCAATGAATAGGATGGTGGATTTTACAAAACGGATTTAAGCGTTGTGTCTCCAAACCCGGGGCTCAGTCTCTCCGGCAGACCGGTTGTATCGTAATGCCGGAGACGCTTTCAGTGGGCTGTTCTCCGGGCCGGAGAGATAACGGGGCGCTTTACGGGAATGATGCATCTTTTCTCTGCAGCGCCTCACGGACTTTTAAGGCAAGATCCTTGATGCTGAAGGGTTTATGAATGAAGGATGTCCACGGATCGTGCACTCCCTGATTGACGATTGTGTCTTCCGTGTATCCCGACATGTAGAGAACCTCGAGATTGGGACGATTCCTGCGGAGCCTGTCCACCATCATCGCGCCGCTTATGCCCGGCATGACCATATCCGTGATCACCAGGTCGGGGGCAAGCCCTTCATCTTCCATCAGCGACAGTGCAGCGCCTCCGTTTTCGGCCAGGGTTACCTTGAAGCCCAGTCTTGAAAGAATGGCATCCATCAATTTCCGGAGACTTTCTTCATCCTCGACAACCAGAATATGTTCGTTGCCACCCATCAATGCTTCTTTGGCCGTCCCGGTTGCTTTGAGTTTGGGCAACTCTTCTGTCCGGGGAAGGTATATTTTGAATGTTGTGCCATTTCCCGGCTCCGAGTGCACATAGATATTTCCGCCAGTCTGCTTTACTATGCCGTAAACAGTGGAGAGCCCCAGGCCTGTGCCTTTCCCCTCTTCCTTCGAGGTAAAGAACGGCTCGAATATCTGGGCCATGGTATCTTCGTCCATTCCGCATCCGGTGTCGGTGACGGCAAGAAGCGCATAATTGCCCGGTACGGTCCCTGGATGAAGACGCGCAAAGTCTTCATCCAGGACGACGTTGGCGGTTTCCATGACCAGTTTGCCGCCCGCGGGCATGGCATCCCGGGCATTGACGGCCAAATTCATGATCACCTGCTCGATTTGCCCCGGGTCGGCCAGGATATGGGCGAGGTCTTCCGCAAGTGCCATTGTCAGGGCGATGTTTTCGCCTATCAGCCGTCTCAGCATCTTCTCAAGATCAAGCACCACGCTGTTCAAATCCAGCGCTTCGGGTTTCAGCGTCTGTTTGCGGCTGAAGGCCAGAAGCTGGTGGGTCAGTTCCGCGGAACGTCTTCCGGCGTTCACGATTTGCTGAATATCTTCCCGCAGAGGATCGCCGGGATGGATCTTGGCGAGCATGATTTCCCCGTAGCCGAGAATAATGCTCAGTATATTGTTGAAATCATGGGCGACGCCTCCGGCGAGCCGGCCAATGGCCGCCACCTTCTGGGATTGCATAAGCTGCCGGCGCAGCTTTTCCTGTTCTTCCTCGGCGAATTTTCGCTCCGTTATGTCTTCCAGAAAGTTGAGTGTTGCCGGTTTCCCTTCCCAATCGATTAAAACGGAGTTGATTTTAGCCCATCTGGTGCGGCCCGCTTTGTCAATCAAGCGGCAGGAATAGATCCCCGGTGTGTGTTCTCCCTGCAATCTTTTTGCATGTCTTTCAGCTATGGTTTGCCTGTCTTCCGGATGGATGTATTCCAGAAAAGTTTTTCCCGACAGCTCTTCAGGTGTAACCCCGAGAAAATCGAATACCCGGCGGTTGGAAAATTTGAATTGCCAATCCTGTGCTACCAGAACGACTTCCCCGGCATTTTCAATAAGCACCTTGTAGCCTTCCTCGCTCTTTTTGAGGGCTTCTTCCGCCTGTCTGCGTTCAGTAATGTCCTGAATGGTGGCAAACACCCGGGGCGATTCTCCCGTCTTACGTTCTATTATCCCCTCCGTCCGAATATATAAAATTTCTCCATCGCTGCATATTATCCTGTATTCATTGGGCGTGAGCTTTTTTTGCCCGGATGCGAGACACTCATTCAACCATTGGTTGATTCGCTCCAGATCAGCGGGATGGTGAATTTGGGAATTGACCCGGGAGAAGTTGAATGTCGTTGTTTTATCATATTTAAGAAGGTCAAACATCGCATCGGACCAGGTAACCCGGCCGGTTTCCACATCCCAGGTGAAATCTCCCATTTTTGCGATCCGCTGTGCTGCGATCAACCTTTTCTGGCTTTCGCGAAGCCCATTCTCCGCCGCCATGCGCGCTTGAATCTCCCGCTCCGCCTCGAGCATTTTCTGCTCGAGTTTTCGTACCAGCCGTTCGCTGTAAAGTTTGAAAACATCCTCTTCTTCCGCCAGTTTGGGCAGAGCTTCCTTCCCCCGGAGGGCTGCTTCCGCCATCACCTCATCAACGGATTTCAGAAAAACTTCCGGTTCACAGGGTCTTATGATGAAGCGATTGGCGCCGATCTTCATCGCAAAGGTCTCGTCCTGAGGGCCTGTATAGGTAGCAGTGTAAATTATAAACGGGATGGCGCGCAGATTTTCATCGTTTTTAACCGCCAGGCACAACTTGAAGCCGTCCATTACCGGCATCAGGATATCGCTGATGATAAGTTCGACTCCGCCGGATTTTATAATTTCCAGGGCCTCGGCGCCATTTGCGGCAGTCTGTATGACGTGCCCTTTTCCCTTGAAAAGACTTGCCAGCAAATATCGATTCTCTTCATGGTCGTCAACTACAAGAACGTTCATCAGCGCTGTTCCTTTCAATCTCCCGCTTCCGTGCAAGACAATGAATGATTTTGGAAGCAAAGGACCCGGCATTTAATGGCAGTGAACAAAATCCGTGGCAGCAGAGGGCTTTGTTTATATTCTTCAATCTTCACGGTTGTCAATGAAAAATAAAACCGCCGGCCGCTATCGCTTAAGATATTTTTGATTTTTTTGCGGAAGGTCAGAATTTGCGTTGCGGCGTTGCGCTTTATTGCCAAAGGAGATATGATAAAAGCCGGGTTGTGTCCGGCAGCTTTAAATATTTGAGAAAAAATAGACCGAGCTTGGTTTTCTGCGATGGCAGGGACGGCAGTTGTGATATCGTGCCGGTAAATATGATGGGCCGGAAGGGCCTGAAAACTTATCAATGCGAGGAAGGAAAGGGGTATGCAGGGAGATAGCGTCAGGCCGTCGCAGGCGCAGATGAAGGGCTGGAAAAAGCTGACTCTGGAGAAATACCGTCGTCAGGAAAAGGTCCTTATCGCGGAAGGCGAGAAGATTGTCGGGGAGCTGCTGAAGAGCGGCCGCCTGGTAAAGGAGATTCTGGTTTGTGATGATCTGACCGGAAACGGCTATCCGGATATTATCTCTGAGGTTCCGGACGGGGTTCCTGTTTACGGACTGACGAAGCGCCAATGGGGGGCGCTTAGCCAGGACAAGTCGTCGGAAGGGGTGATGGCGATAGCTGCCTGGACGGGGGAGTTTCCTGCCAACGGCGATGTCGGGCATTCGCCTCTTGCCGAAGCGCTGAAAGAAGTCTCCGGGCCTCTTTTGCTGCTTTACCAGACAAACAATCCCAATAATCTGGGCGCGCTTTTTCGCACCGCTCA
Source organism: uncultured Syntrophus sp. (assembly GCA_964552725.1). Classification (GTDB taxonomy): domain Bacteria; phylum Desulfobacterota; class Syntrophia; order Syntrophales; family UBA5619; genus DYTH01. The sequence continues at coordinate 50,441 of CAZKHU010000001.1, read as the reverse complement.
CTGGTTCGGATTTTCCACAATCATCCTCAGCCGGAATTCATGCGAGGCGACAAACCCGAAGGCAGTGCGCGCTTCGATGGGAAGCATCTTCCACCTGCATGTGATTGAAGGCGCCGATATGGAAGAGGTCGTTTCAGAAATCGCCGGGCGTTTTTCCATTGTCGGGAGCGATGTTCGCCATGGTGTCGAACCTCATCCCTGCAGCCCGGAAACGGCACTGCTCCTCGGCAGCGAAAGCCATGGTCTGCCGGAAGTTTTGCTGGCCAAAACGAGCGAGACGTGGAAGATTCCCGGTGCGGGGAACGGGGAGTCGCTGAGCCTCCCCCAGGCGGGAGCGATCATGATGTACGAATGCGTCCGTAAATCCGCTGTCTGAAAAACAACGGCGATTTTGCTTCTTTTTCATTTCCGGGCCGGCGGAAGACGATTTACCTGCTCCCCGCCTTTGCCTCTTTCAACCTCAGCTTCAGGCTCTCCTTCCGACGTTTGCGTTTTCTGTCTATCTCTTTTTCGCGATTGATTTTTTTGTGTCTGCTCATAATGCCTCCCTGTAATTTGCAATAAACACGGTTTTTTGTGCTTTTCAGTTCCCGGCGACGATCGGCGCTTGTCCTTGAGAATGGCTCACCCCCGGGGCGATGAACATACGATGAAACAGGGCGCGAGTCAAGGGGGTTGTATTGAAAATAATGGATGATGCCCCTTTTTTCTGATACAGTCAGGAAAAGCGCGGGAAAGCATTCTCGGATATGGCGATCGGAATGTTTGCACTCATGAACAGCGATAACCGGGAAGCATCCCCCCTGAAGGGCAGGCTGAAAAAACCTGATGCTTCGATAAAAAACAGGTAGATTCCTTAATAAGCAAAGACTCGCTATGATTTTTCGAAAATGTTCGATGGCTTCAAAAATAAAAAGGCTCCTGCATTCTTTCGTTTCGCCTGCAATGCCTTTAGTCATGATCGCTCTGCTGTCAGTGCCCGAAAGCAGCCAGGCGGCGCGAACGATTCGCGATCTTTCCGCCCTCAGCCAGAATCCGCTTTCCTACCTGGATCCGGCAACCGCCGATAAATGGCTATTGCCGCCGGAAGAACTGGAGCTTTCGAACAGGGAAGCAACCCGTACGTTTTTCAACCCGTGGCGCCGCCGGCAGCCTCTTCATTCCCGGGAAACGGCAACATGGGGGGTGCAAAAATATGCGGATAATCCGGGATACGGTAGCGATGGGCGTCGGCGCAGCCAGCACTGGATAGGATCAATCATCCAAAATGTCCCTGTCGAACAATATCCGCAAGGGCTGTTTCCCGCAATAACATTAAGGAGAACGGATTCCCGGATGCTTCCGGCAAAGGAGCGCCATTCGAATTATTCGACGCCGGGAATAAGAAATTCTTTCGACAACTTTCAGCAGTCCTCCATTCCGGCGGGGACCCCTGTCTTTGTCGTTTTGGTAAGCAGGGATAAAAAGTGGTTTCTTGCCGAAACCGATCACCTTATCGGCTGGGTTCAGGCTGCCGACATTGCCCCCGTGACGGCCGATTTCATAAAGTCATGGGAAAATGGAACTTATGTAACCATTGTGCGGGACAAGACGCCTGTTTCAGTCGGAGGAAACATCCTGTTTTCGGCGCCGCTGGGGGCGATTTTCCCGAAAGTTGGGAGCAGTGGCGAAAAAATGCGCATCGGGGTTGCCCGACGAGGCGCCGATGGCAATGCCTCATTATCCACGGGGAGCGTATCGGCAGAAGCGGTGGCTGAAAAACCGCTTCCTTTTACCGCGCGAAACGTTGCGCGTATCGCCGGCGAACTCGTCGGCGGGAAGTACGGCTGGGGGGGATTTCAGGGGAAAAGGGATTGTTCTGCAACAATCATGGATCTTTTTGCGCCTTTTGGCATTCTGCTGCCGCGCAATTCGATCGACCAGGCCGGCGCCGGGCGGTTCGTTTCGCTGCTCGGACTTTCTCCCGACAAAAAGGAGGCGATTATCACACAGCAAGGCGTCCCATGGCGGACCCTGCTCTGGACGCCGGGGCATATCATGCTGTATATCGGCACTCACCGGGGGAAACCGCTGATCTTCCATAATTTCTGGAAGGTAGGAACGAAAGGGGCGGGGGGCGCAAAAGGCCGGATTATTGTGGGCCGAACCGTCATTACCACGCTCCATCCGGGCAGTGAACTGCCTGACCGTGATATTCCCGCCGCCGACATCCTGTTTGGTCTGCAGGGGATGGTTTTTCTCGGGGAAAAGAGTCAGCAGTTGTTGCCGGCGCCGCCGGCGATATAAAAATCAGCTCATGCACAGGTTTGTGAGCAATCTTCGAGAAGACGAAAGGCCTTAATGAAAGAAAAAATTGTGCTGCCGCGCCAGAAAAAACCGGGGAAATCCTTTTGCTGCAAATACAAGCTTACCCTGGAGTATGACGGAACAGGCTATCACGGCTGGCAAACGCAGAAAGATGCCCGGAGCGTACAGGGAACCCTGATCGAGTCAGCCGCCAAATTGTTCGGGCAGGGTGTGGAAATTCAGGGAGCCGGCCGTACGGATGCCGGCGTTCACGCGATGGCCCAGGTAGCTCATATTGAGGCTCCGCGACGGCTTCCGCCGCAGACGATTCTTTTTGAACTGAACGAGTTGCTTCCTGCTTCGATCAACATTCTCAAGGTCGAAGAGGCGCCGGATAAATTTCATGCCCGTCACACGGCGCTTTCCAGAAGTTACCTCTACCTGTTGTCCAGCCGTCGCACCGCCTTCATGAAGCGCTATGTCTGGTGGGTAAGAGACGGGCTGGATCTGGAAAAGATGCAGGCAGCAATGGAAATATTCGGCGGTTTTCACGATTTCTCGTCATTTGCCGATAAAAGGATCGATAAAAATCTTTCGACGGAGGTCCAGATCGAGCGGCTGGAGTTGAACAGATGGGGAGACATGATTGTCTTTCGGATCGTAGGCTCCCATTTTCTGTGGAAAATGGTGCGGAGGATAGTCGGAATTCTGGTAGAGGCGGGACGGGGGAATATTTTGCCCAGAGACGTGGAAAAGTTGCTGAACAGCCATTCCGATATCCCCGCGCACTACACGGCGCCGCCATCCGGTCTTTTTCTGGAAAAGGTCATCTATCCGGGAGACTTGCTTTTGCCGCTGGCCCCCCCTGCCCTTCTGTTCCCGGGGCGCAATTAGAGGCAGCCGCTGCTTGATTTTTATTGAATCAGGATATCCATTATCTCCGAAGCGAAGCGTTTTGCCCCTGTTGAAGAGAGCAGGCCCGGTCCGACTATTTTCTCCACTGAGACCTCGTCAACACGGGCAAGGGAGACAAGCTGCTGATCCGATAAAAGCATGAAGCAGGCGCGATCGGTCTTTTGCGCCTTATTGAAACGCCAGCTGTACAATAATCGCAGCCGCTCCTTCTGGGCGGTGGTAAGCTGACGGTAGCCGGGGATTTTACGGTGACCGCCCTGATCGATGTCGCGCGGCCTCCAGACAACCTCCGTCAGCCCGAGAAAAATGCGTTCCGCCTCTTTTTCCAGCCCTTTTTCGTTCAGCTCCGCCGCCAGTTTTTTATAAAGAGGGGGCAGATAAACCGTATCCAGCGCTGCGTAGTTCAACTGTTCAATGCTCAAGGGACGCAAATCCCACCGGGAGCGCTGCATCTTTTTTTCCAGAACAACCCCCAGACAGCTTTCGAGCAAGCGGGAAAGGGCAAGCTGACGCATCCCCAGGAGGGAGGCGGCGCGATGGGTATCAAAGATGTTGCGAAACGAAAAGGAGTAATCGCGTTTGAGAATCCTTATATCATTATCCCCGGCATGAAAAATCTTCAAAACGTCCGGATTGCCAAAAACTTTGCCTAAAAATGTCATATCGAGACCGGCCATTTGATCGATAAGCCAGGTTTCGTCTCCGGTCTGAATCTGAAGCAGGCACAATTTGTCGAAAAAATAGCGGAAGGAATCGTACTCCGTATCGACGGCAATAACGTCGGCAGCGGTGATTCCTTCTGCGGCGGTTTTAAGCTTTGCCGCGGTATCTACAAGTGTCCATCTGTTTTCCATTGATTCTTCTTTCTTTTCCCATATAGTTCATTTCAAAGAAATTGCTTCTGATTTTCCCGTGGGAGATAAAAATCATCGCGCCTCAATTGACTCATACTGCTATCAGCCCAGATTTTCAACCCCTAATGTCCGCAAAAAGGGTGGTCGCATAAACTGTGCTTAAAAAAATAATAGACAGATATTGTCATTTGTACTAATGAATAAAAGATTGTACCGATTAAAAAGTCGAGATATGAGGGGATCATGAGATTCGATATTGCCCGGAGCGGAAATGGGCTCGTTTATGAAATCCGCAATATTGTCAATGTGGCCAACCGTTTGAAGAAATCGGGCGTGGAGGTTGTCTGGGAGAATATCGGCGATCCGATCCAGAAGGGGGAAAAGGTGCCCGAATGGATGAAGGATGTGCTGACTGATCTGCTGCACGAAGACGCCACTTACGGCTATTCTCCGACCAAAGGGATGGAAGCGACCCGGGAATTCCTCGCCCAGAGGGTAAACAGCCGCGGCAAGGTGCAGATCACGGCTGACAACATACTCTTTTTCAACGGGCTGGGGGATGCGATAGCCCGTGCCTATGGCGCCATCCGCGTCGATGCCAGGATCATCATGCCGGAACCGACCTATTCCACGCATCTGCTGGCCGAGGTCCTGCACGCCTCTTTTCCCCCGAACACCTACCGGATGAACCCCTATTGCGACTGGTCGCCTGATCTCAACGAACTGGAACGAAAGGTGAAGAGCCACCGGGCGATTGTCGGCATACTCGTCATCAATCCTGATAATCCCACGGGATACGTATATCCGGAGGAAGCTCTCCGGCGCATCGTGGAAATAGCTCGCACCTACGACCTCTTTCTGATTTTCGACGAAACATATCAGAACATCGTTTACAACGGAAAAAAGACGGCGCCTTTATCGGACATCATCGGTGATGTCCCCGGAATTTCCATGAAGGGGATATCAAAAGAGTTTCCCTGGCCCGGTTCCCGCTGCGGATGGATGGAATTTTACAACGCCGACAAGGATGAAACCTTTGCCCGTTATATTGACGCCATCCTGACCCAGAAAATGTCCGAGGTTTGTTCGACGACGCTGCCGCAACTGGCCATCCCCAGGGTCATGACCCACCCGGAGTATCAGCCATATCTGCGGGAAAGGGTGACTAATTATGAAAAGCTCTCCAACATCGCCTACGGGATTCTGAAGGATCTGCCTTATGTCATGGTAAACAGGACATGCGGCGCTTTCTATATGACGGTTGTTTTCAACGAGGCGGTGCTCAACAACAATCAGCGTCTGGCGATTGCCCAGAAAGACGTCCGCACCTACATAGAAGAGCTTGTTGCCGAACCGATCGAACAGGACAAGCGCTTCGTCTATTATCTGCTGGGGGCGACAGGCATCTGCGTCATTCCGCTCACCTCGTTTTTTACCGATCTGCCGGGATTCCGGATGACGCTCCTGGACCGTGACGAACAGAAATTCGCGCACGTTGTCAAAACGATTGGAGAAAAAATTCTGGAGTACGTGGAATCGGCCCGCTGAAGAGCGCGCGGGCCGAATTCTGAAGATTGCGAGAATTAACTCGTCTTATGTAGAGAGCTTTTTCTCCCGGGCACTACAAGAACGGGGACGGGCGACTGCCGGACGATTTTTTCGGCCACGCTTCCCAGAAACGCATGTTTTATTCCCGTTCTGCCATGCGTGCCTACCACGATTATGTCAATCCCCTCTTTCCTGGCGAATTCCAGAACTTCTTCGTCTTCGCGGCCGGGCCTTGTTACTGTGTGCACGTTGGACTTGTCTTTTATCTTTGTCAGATACATATCCTGAAAGTTTTTCTCGATCGCCTTCCTGTGGTCTTCTTCCACCTTCTTCCATTCGCTGGAGCTCAAATAGCCTTCTACATAGTGCGGGTAATTATTCGGATATGTCATCACATGCATAATATACAAATCACTGCCGTCCCGCCGCGATATTCCGAACGCGTACCGGAAGGCCATATCGGAGTTTTTGGAAAAATCCGTACAGAAGAGCACCTTTTCGTATCTCGGATATTCAACCATTTTCTGTTCCTCCTTTCTTCGGTGAAGAGGTTTAAACTTCTTTAATTAAGATACAACCCTGCCGATTTCATAATAAATCAGAAGATGGATGACAGTCAATGAAAATGTTAACGGAAAAAATTATTTTATGAGACGTCGCCGCATTAAATACAACGCTGTGGGGAAGGTTGCCATGCAGAAAAAGGCAAGATAGACTATTCCATGCAGGCAGGATGGACGCATTTATCTTGCCGGCGGCAAACGAGCGGGAGAGGTTCGCCAGATGGGTCAACGGGAAGAAGAGTGCCGTTGTCTGCGCCCAGTCCGGCAGGTTTGTCAGAGGGAAAAAGGTTCCCCCGGAGAGAAGCATCGGGGTTTCTCAGCGATTTTCCGCCTGCCCCGCTGCGAGGGTGGGGATTGTGTAGGGTCCTTCCCGGATAAACGCCACGCTCGGTTTTATGCCCCTTCTTTGGTAGTCGGCCACGGCGCAGCGCAGAGCGTTTTCCACCATCTGCGGGACGGAATCGGCGGGATTTTCCCCAATCGCGTTTTCCGTCAGGTCAAAACAGGAATTGCCGGGAATAATCGAGTATTTTTCGCGCGGTATCGCATGGGTAAGGTAGTAAAAACGCTTTTCGCCGATCTTGCGAAACACCTTTCCCCACATCTCCGGCTCCCACTGATCCTTGGTGAAGCGCCATCCCGGCGCCTCCAGCATCCGCAGATAATTCTCCGGCCCCTGCATTTTCAGCAGGTGGAGAAGGCTCTGATATTCCATTCCGCCGATTGGTTCCGTATCGCGGTTGTCTGTAGCCATGATGAGAATGCCACCCTTCCGAACAGCCGGCAGGGCGTTGTAGGCAGCTTTCACCGCCTGATAGTGGTTGCGGCCGACATAGCCGCCGTGAGTAAGAACGATATCGTATTCATGTTCTATGGGCGCCGATACATAATGCCGCACCATTTCTGTCGCCGCCTCGTGCGCCGCTTCTATATGGCCGGCGAACACTCCGGTCAGCCGCATGTCCCGGTCGAGGGTCGTATTGACAATGAAATCGACGCCGACCTTTCTGGCGACGGCCAGCGCCTCTTCGTGGCAGGGATTCCCCTGAAGAATCATGTTTTCCGCGCGGGGCGATTCGAGGAAACCCGGGCCATGAAATTTCTGGATGGTTCGCCGGTCAACGAGACCGGGGCAAACCCCCTTGCGCCCGCCGGAAAACCCCGCCATGAAGTGACTCTCCACAAGGCCTGTTGAGATTTTGACGTCTGCATTGAAGAAGGCGCTGTTTACAAAGATATTTCCGCCGGTTTCACTTTCTCCGATAAACGACAGAAGGGCGTCATTCTCGCAGTCATGATCCAGTATCCGGTAGCGGGCGACGATATCCTCGCCGTACATTTCGAGCCGTTCTGCGGGGCTGCTGGGTCGGTGCATGCCGTTGCCGATTATCAGCACTATGTTTTCCCGGGCAATCCCTTCTGCCTCCATGAGCGATAGCAGTGGAAAAAGAAGCCCGTTTTCTCCCTTGTAGGGTACGGGGCGGGTAATGTCGGAGACGGAGATGGCTGCCGTGAGCTGTGCAGGAGGCTTGCCCTTCGCTCTGATTATTTCTCCAAGCGTCGGGCTGCCGATTGGATGCGAAAGCGCCTCGCGGTAGGCGTCGCCGGGAGAGGCGATGACCGGGATTGTCCTCATGCTGATCAGCTCGCAGTCCGGAGGGAGGCGGACTGAAAGCTGGCAGGGACCATACTCCAGCGGCAGCGCTTTCCAGTTGCCGATGTCAATTTCACAGGAAGATTCGAACATATCGTTTTGCATGGCAGTTTCCTTTCAGTTGCCTCATCTCCATCGGGAAAAAACTTTTTGGACTCTATCCGGAAGAGGGCGCCCTGTCAAGAACGAACCTACGACGATGAAATTATTCTTGACAATTCAAGCTGTTTATAATCTACTTCCTCACTTTATCGGGCGCCCCGTCAAAAGGGAAAAACGTTCCGCAGATTGCAGAAGGGTGAGTTTTTTGAAGATCAATATCAACACCATGCCCGAAGAGGGGATGAGCCTGGATTTTGACAGGAACGGCGAATGGTTCCGACAATTTCTGGCGGACGAAGAGGCCGGCGGTTTTTTACTGCATCGGCTTGATTTTTCCTGTATGGTGCGCAAGGTAGGGGATAACATCTATGTCGAGGGGGGCATCAGGGTGAAAGCGGAGGCGCCCTGCGGTCGCTGCCTCGAAATGACGGAGCTGTCGCTTCAGGCGCCCTTCAACTACACCTTTTCCCCGGCCTTGCCGGCAGCGGAGGAGGATGCGGAACTCAACGCCGCAGATCTGGATTTTCAGTATTACGAAGGGGATGTTATTGATCTCGAAGAGATTGTTTTTGAGCAGGTCATGCTGCAGATTCCCATGAAGCCGCTCTGTGCCGAATCGTGCAGGGGGCTGTGTCCCCATTGCGGCGTCAATCTCAACAGGGAAACCTGCAACTGCCGAAGCGAGGCAATAGAAGAGCGGCTTGCCGTTCTGAAACAGATTAAGTTGGAACATTAAATTAAAGAGGAGTTATAACGATGGCAAATCCAGTAAAAAGGCACTCAAAATCGAGAAAAAATATGAGAAGGGCGCACGATTTTTTGAAAACCCCTTCATTATCGACATGTTCTCAGTGTCATGAGCCTAAGCTGCCGCACCATGTCTGTCCGACTTGCGGCTCCTACAAGGGCAGGGAAGTTGTTCCGCTGGAAAAGGCATCCTGAATCTGCTGAGCGGGTGTTTCCTTATGGGCAAAGTTGCGGTTGTTTTCCCGGGGCAGGGTTCACAATATCCGGGGATGGGGGAGAGTCTCTACCGTCAATATCAGAGCGTCAGAGAGCTTTTTTCTGAGGCGTCCGACGTCTTCGGCACGGATATGGCGAAGCTTTGCTTCAGGGGTCCCCAGGAACTGCTCGATCTTACCGTCAATACCCAGATATCCATTCTTACTGTCGAAATCGCCGCCTGGCGGGCCTTTTCCGGCATGGTTGGCGAAAAACCGGTTGTCATGGCGGGCCACAGTCTGGGCGAATATTCTGCCCTGCATGCTGCCGGAGCGGTAGATTTGCGGAGTTGTCTGGCGCTTGTCAAAAGAAGGGCGCAGCTTCATCAGGAAGCGGTTCCCGTCGGAGAGGGGGCAATGGCCGCCATCATTGGGCTGGAACGGAAGGATGTGGACGATCTATGCCGATCCGTTGCCGGAACAGGCAACTCGATTGTTGAGGTTGCGATAGAAAACTCCCCTGGGCAGATAGTCATCTCCGGCCACACGGCAGCCATCTCGGCGGCGGCGGCGGCCGCCGAGCGGAAAGAGGGCGTGCGCGCCGTTATTCTGCCGATAAGCGTTCCCTGCCATTGCAGTCTGCTCGCCGGAGCTGCCGAAAAATTTGCCTCCGCCCTGGCTTCTGTGGAATTCCGGGATTGTTCGCCTCCGGTCATTCCGAATTGCGATCCTTCAGTCTTCCACACCGCCGGGCAGACCCGGGAGCTCCTGACCAGGCAGATCAGAACCCCCGTCTTATGGCGCGCAACCGTGCTGAAAATGGCCGCAATGGGCGTCGATACAATCGTGGAGCTGGGTCCCAAAAGGATTCTTTCGGGACTGATCAGGCGAATCGACAGGCGGTTTCGCCTCCTCAACGGGGAGGATCAGGGTTCTCTGGAGGAAACCGTTGCGGAACTGAACAAACCGCAGAACTGACATGGGCTGGGCGCCGGACCGGCGGCTCAGCAACCTGAACGATAACGTAAGCATAAGGCCAATAAATTTATATCTTGCTGTAATATGCCCCGGAAGGGCGACCCTGATTGAAGGAGGAGAATTCCGATGACGCTGGACGAGAAAATTATCGATATTATTGCCGAGCAGTTGAATGTTACCCGGGAAGAGTGTGTGCCCGAGGCGTCGTTCATTGACGATCTGGGGGCAGACTCCCTCGATCTGGTCGAACTTATTATGGAAATGGAGGAGACGTTCGATATTCACATTGCCGACAACGAACTGGAAAAGATCCGCTCCATCAAGGATGTTACGGAATTTCTCCATAGCCGGAATGTTGTCTGGAATGGATGATCCCGGATTTATGCAGCGCTGAAAACAGTGGAAAAGGGGAACTTTTGCAAAGAAGGATAGTCATTACCGGAATGGGCGCCTTGACGCCGCTCGGCAATAACCTGACGGAGACCTGGACGGCGGTTTGCCGCGGTAAATCCGGCATCGACCGAATTACGGTCTTCGACCCCAAACACGTAGAAACAAAGATTGCCGGCGAACTTAAGGGGTTCGACCCTCTCGATTATCTCAACCGAAAAGAGGTGCGACGTCTGGACGGCTTTATAATCTACGCGATAGCGGCGGCGGCGATGGCGATGGCCGATGCGGGGCTGGTCATAAATGAGGAAAACGCCGAGCGTACAGGGGTCGTTATCGGTTCGGCGATAGGGGGTCTGGCAACTATAGAAAAATCCAAAGAGGCGATGCTGCTGGGTCCAAGCCGCAGACTCTCCCCTTTTACAATTCCCGCTGTTCTGTCCAACCTTGCCGCCGGGCATGTTTCGATAAGATTTGGGGCCAAAGGGCCGATCAACTGTCCCGTTGCCGCGTGTTCATCCGGCGCCTGCGCGATAGGAGACGCCGCGCGTCTCATTGCCGACGGATATGCCGACGCAATGATCGCGGGCGGAGCGGAGGCGGCGGTGACGGAGCTCTGCATCGCCGGTTTCAATGCAATGCAGGCGATTTCCACAAGGAATGACGAACCGCAAAAGGCAAGTCGTCCCTTCGATGTTGACCGGGACGGTTTCGTCGTCAGCGAAGGTTCAGGAATAGTCGTTCTGGAAGAGCTTTCCCATGCGCTCGCGCGGGGGGCGACGATACACGGAGAGCTTGTCGGCTATGGACTGACAAGCGATGCCTATCATATGGCTGCCCCGCCTCCCGGGCACGAAGGCGCGGCCCGCTGCATGAAGGCGGCCCTTGCGGATGCGCAAATCGACGGCGCGAAAATAGATTACATAAATGCCCATGGCACATCAACGAATCTGAATGATTCGTATGAGACCGAGGCGATAAAGGCCGTTTTTGGCGGACACGCAAAAGAGATCCCGGTAAGTTCGACAAAATCGATGACCGGCCATCTCCTCGGCGCAACCGGCGCCTTGGAGGCGATTTTCTGCCTTAAGGCAATCGGGGAGGGAATTGTTCCGCCGACGATCAACCTCGACAACCCCGATCCCCTCTGCGATCTGGACTATGTTCCCGGTGCGGCGAGAAAAATGAACATTAAAACGGCGATGTCCAACACCTTTGGCTTCGGCGGGGTCAATGCGGTGCTTATTCTAAGAAGATTCGAGGGGTAGCTTTGGCGACAGACAGGATCATTATCGGAGCGGATCATGCGGGTTTTTCCCTGAAAGAGGCCCTCAAGCCGTTTCTCGAAGGCAGGGGATTTTTCGTTGCCGATGTCGGGACAGACAGTGAGGATTCAGTGGATTATCCTGATTTTGGCAAAAAGGTTGCCGAAGCCGTTTCAACGGGGCTTTTTCCCAGGGGAATTCTGATATGCGGCTCCGGGATCGGGATGTCGATTGTCGCCAACCGCTTTCCCGCCGTCCGGGGAGCGCTTTGCCTGGATGCTGAAACGGCCCGACTGAGCCGCCTGCACAACGATTCCAATGTTCTTGTTCTCGCGGGGAGAAAAACCGACCCGGAAATTGCCAGAAATATTCTTCAGACATGGCTCGACACGCCGTTCGAGGGGGGACGTCACAAAGTGCGCATAGAGAAAATAGACGGATGGGAACGGGAAGCGAAGGCCTGATGTTTGCGAAGGAGTAAGTGGCTGTTGTAAAGAGAAAAAGCCGTGTATGCATGTCATGGCAGCAGGAGGAAATGAGGCAGATGTCCTATTTGATGCAGGCCGACCCGGAAGTTGCGGACGCCATAAGCCGGGAAACGAGAAGGCAGTCCGGTAACCTGGAGATGATCGCCTCGGAAAATTTTGTCAGCGAGGCGGTTCTGGAGGCCCAGGGAAGCGTTATGACAAACAAGTACGCCGAGGGATATCCGGGGCGCCGGTATTACGGCGGGTGCGAATTTGTCGATATTGTGGAGCAACTGGCGATTGACCGGAGTAAAAAACTCTTCGGGGCCGACCATGCGAATGTCCAGCCGCACGCCGGCGTTCAGGCCAATATGGCGGTCTATTGCACGGTACTGAAACCCGGAGACACTATTCTGGGCATGGATCTTTCCCATGGCGGGCATCTTTCCCATGGGAGCCCGGTCAGTTTTTCCGGCAAATTATACAGGAGCTTTTTCTACGGGGTTGACCGGGAAACGGAAACCATCGATTTCGAGCAGGTTGCAGCCCTGGCCCGGCAGCATCATCCCCGGATCATCGTCGTCGGCGCCAGCGCCTATCCCCGGATTATCGATTATGAAAAATTCCGGAAAATCGCCGACGAGAACGGGGCGCTGCTTTTGGCCGATATTGCCCACATTGGCGGTCTGGTAGCCGCCGGCCTTCACCCCTCGCCGGTGCCGTCCTGCGAGTTCGTCACCATGACCACCCACAAGACCCTCCGCGGTCCCCGCGGCGGGCTCATTCTCTGCAAGAATCAATACGCGAAGAAACTGGACGAAAGCATCTTTCCCGGCATGCAGGGAGGTCCGCTCATGCATATCATCGCGGCCAAGGCGGTGGCGATGAAGGAGGCCCTGACCGGGGAATTCCGGATCTACCAGGGGCAGATCGTCAAAAACGCCAAAACGCTTGCCGATGAACTGCTTGCGGATGGTTTCCGTCTTGTGACAGGCGGCACCGACAACCATCTGCTGCTGGTGGATTTAACGAATCTCGGCATCTCCGGGAGCGAGGCGCAGTCAGCCCTTGACCGGGCCGGCATTACCATAAACAAAAACCGCATACCTTACGATACAAGGGGAGCGCAAACAACAAGTGGAATCCGTATCGGCTCTCCCGCCCTGACGACAAGGGGAATGAAAGAACCCGAGATGAAGCGGATCGCCGGTTTTTTTGCCTCCGTGCTGCGGAATATTCACGACGAAAAAAGACTTGCCCAGGTAAGGCAGGAGGTTGGCGTTCTGTGCGAACGCTTCCCTCTCTATCCGGAAAGAATAAGGGATAATCGCTGATTTGAATCTCCATTTAGTGCCGAAGGAGGGGGCAGCAATAAAAAATGGCCACAGAAAAAGAAAACATGCGTCCCCCCTGGGATGATTATTTCCTGGAAATCGCCAGTGTCGTGGCCAGGCGTTCGACCTGCCTCCGGCGTCATGTAGGCGCTGTTCTTGTCCGCGACCGATTTATCATTGCCACCGGATACAATGGAGCGCCAACAGGCGTCAGCCACTGCGGCGAGGTTGGGTGTCTCAGGGAGACGCATCATATCCCCTCCGGCGAACGTCATGAACTCTGCCGGGGGCTGCATGCCGAACAAAACGCCGTTATTCAGGCGGCCCTGCATGGAGCCGGCACCAGGGGCGCCACCCTGTACTGCACAAACTACCCGTGCAGCATCTGTGCAAAAATGCTGATCAATGCCGGGGTTGTTGGCGCAGTGGTCAGCAACGATTACCACGACCCGCTTGCGAAAGATATGCTGACTGAGGCGGGGATTGAGGTCAGGCTGCGATGAAGTGCCCTTTTTGCGGCTATTATGAAGACCGGGTTACAGATTCAAGAATCAGCAGGGACGGAAATGAAATAAGACGGAGGCGGGAGTGTCTGGGTTGCGGGAAGCGTTTTACAACTCACGAATTCGTTGAGGAAGTGCTTCCGGTTGTCGTTAAGAAGGATGACCGCCGGGAGCCTTTCGACCTGGTAAAGATAAGCTCCGGCATCAAGAAGGCGTGTGAGAAACGTCCGATAAGCACGGATTCCATCGAAACCGTTGTGGAAAATGTGAAACGCGCCTGCCAGGATTTTCCGGGCAAAGAGATTCCCTCCCAGGTGATTGGTGAAGCAATTATGCAGGAGCTGCAGAAGCTCGACGGCGTTGCCTATGTGCGTTTTGCCTCGGTTTACCGTGAATTTCGCGATGTAAGCGATTTTTTTGATGAATTGAAGGAAATTCTGCGCAAGAAGAAAGCGAAGTTTAATAGTCGCAATGCGGAGACTGATGCCCCCAGGGCGGCGTTTGCCGTTCAGGCAAAAGGGAAGAAGAACAAGCAGGGGTGATGATATTGTTCACGGGAATAATCGAGGCGACGGGGTCAGTCCGGCGGATGGAGAGCCGGGGAGAAGACGCCCTGCTGGAAATAGAAACCAGGATGCCTCTCGGCGATGTGAAACCGGGGGACAGCATTGCGGTCAGCGGCGCCTGTTTGACGGTTACAGCCATTTCCGGACGCTTGTTTGCCGCGGATGTCTCGGCGGAAACTGTCTCTATGACGACGCTCCGTAATCTGCAGCCCGGCAGGCAGGTCAATCTCGAAAAGGCGTTGCGGCTCAGCGACCGTCTGGGAGGGCACATTGTACTCGGCCATGTCGATGGCACAGGGAAGATAATCGAGAAAACTCCCCGTTCCGGGTCTTTGTTGTTCGGGGTTGCAATCAGTCCGGAATTGGCGAGGTATGTCGCAGTCAAGGGGTCGATAACCGTAGACGGGATAAGCCTTACCGTCAACCTCTGTGAAAATGACAGATTTTATGTTAACGTCATCCCGCATACAGCCGCCGGGACAACGCTCGGGATGAAAAAAGAGGGCGATGACGTCAATATTGAAACCGACATTATCGCCAGATACCTGGAGAAACTTGTGATCGGCAGCAACCCGGGCGCTGTGGGACAGCCGGAAGGGGGAACGAAAGAGGGGATCAGTCTGGAAATGCTGTCCCGTTACGGTTTTATTAAATAACAAAGACAGGCAATTCAGGTTTCCTGTCTGGCGATTTTGCGGACGGATTCTGGGATAATATCAGGGGAGACATTATGGGCGTAAGCAGCATCAAAGAGGCAATGGTCGATATCCGCAGCGGCAGGATGGTTATCCTCGTGGATGATGAGGATCGCGAAAACGAGGGCGATCTGTTCATGGCGGCCGAATTTGTTACGCCGGAGGCGATAAACTTCATGGCCCGCTACGGCCGGGGGCTGATCTGCCTGACCCTTACCGAAGAAGCCGCCGATAACCTGCGTCTGCCGGCGATGGTCAGGGATAACCGCTCCCGTTTCAATACCGCCTTTACCGTCTCCATTGAGGCCAAACAGGGGGTGACGACGGGCATTTCGGCGGCGGACCGCGCGACAACTATCCTGGCTGCGGTTGCCGACAATGCGAAGCCGGACGATCTCGTCAGCCCCGGACACATCTTTCCTATCCGCGCCCGCAAGGGAGGGGTGCTCGTGCGAACCGGCCAGACGGAAGGTTCCGTCGATCTGGCGAGACTTTCCGGCCTGAAGCCGGCCGGGGTCATCTGCGAGATTATGAAGGATGACGGCACGATGGCGAGAATGCCCGATCTCGAGATATTTGCAAAAGAGTTCGGTCTCAAGATAGTTACGATCAAGGATCTGATCGACTTCCGGATGCAGCACGAATCCCTGATCCGCAGAGCGGCGACGGCCACCGTCCCGACGCGGTATGGCGGCGTTTTTAAGCTCATCGTTTATGAGAACGATGTTGACGATATTCAGCATGTTGCATTGTTAAAAGGGGAGATAGGCCCCGGGGACGAGGTTCTCGTGCGGGTGCATTCGGAGTGTTTGACCGGCGATGTCTTCGGTTCCGAGAGATGCGATTGCGGCGACCAGTTGCACCGGGCAATGCAGATGATCGATGAAGCCGGCAAGGGAGTGCTTGTCTATATGCACCAGGAAGGCCGCGGAATAGGGCTGGTCAATAAAATGAAGGCGTACAATCTTCAGGATCAGGGCCTCGACACCGTGGAGGCCAATATCAGTCTCGGCTTTAAAGAGGATCTGCGGGATTATGGAATCGGCGCCCAGATTCTCGCCGATCTGGGGGTGAGAAAGATGCGCCTGCTGACCAATAACCCGAAGAAGATAGTCGGCCTTGATGGATACGGGCTCACCGTCACCGAGAGAGTGCCGATCGAGATAGAGCCGAACGACCATAATATCAAATACCTGCAAACTAAAAAGAACAAAATGGGACATATTCTGGAGTTGTAGAAGGAAACGTTTCCCAAGCAAAGGAGAAGAAAGATGCCGGAAATTATCGAAGGAAAGATAGTTGCAAAGGGAATGCGGTTCGGAATCGCGGTCAGTCGCTTCAACGACTTTATCGGCTCCCGCCTTATCGAGGGGGCGATAGACGCGATCAAAAGGGCGGGCGGCGATGAAAAAGATATAAGGATCGTTCGCGTTCCCGGCGCCTTTGAATTGCCGCTTGCCGCGAAAAAGATGGCAAAAAGCGGTAAATACGACGCCGTAATCTGTCTGGGCGCCGTCATCCGGGGCGCCACCCCCCATTTTGAGTACATCAGTTCCGAGGTTGCCAAAGGGATCGCCATGGTCGGCCTGGAAACAGAGGTGCCGATTTCCTTTGGGGTGCTGACAACGGACACTATCGAGCAGGCCATTGAACGGGCCGGCGCCAAGATGGGAAACAAGGGCTGGGATGCCGCCATGTCCGCGATCGAGATGGTCGATCTGTTCAGGAACCTTTCCGTATAAGCGATTTTGACGCATTTGCCGGAAAAGACCAGCGAAGTTAGGGAGACTAATGCACAAAAGGCGAAAATCAAGGGAAATAGCGCTGCAACTCCTTTACGGGTTGGATGCCCAGGAGGGCGAACTGGGTGATGCTGTCGCCCTTTTTTGGGCCAGTTTCGACAACGCCTCCGGGGATGTGTCGGAAGAAATAAGGAGATTTTCCAACGAGCTTGTCGAAGGCACATGGAAAAACCGGCTTAAAATAGATGAGCTGATCAGCGGCAATTCCGAGAATTGGACAATCGGCAGGATGTCGCGTGTCGATAAGAGCATCCTGCGAATGGCCGTCTATGAATTGCTGTTCTGCCCCGATGTCCCGCCAAAGGTAGCTTTGAACGAGGCCATTGATCTCGGAAAAATGTACGGTTCGGAAAATTCGGGGGCATTCATTAATGGCATTCTGGATGCCCTCTACGAGAAATTGCCCGGCAGAAATGAAGAAGGCGGGGAATGAATGCGGAAGTTGACATTTCGCGCGGAGGGACTCGCTTTGCGAATAATTGAAGCCGTTTCAGGGGCGGGTGAAAGAGCCTTGCATAACGGCCTCAATTTTCTACACGGTGCGGCCGCTGGGCCGCAGGCCGTTTTTATTGGAGTGACTTGATGGACAGAAAATACAACCCCAAGGAAATAGAAGAGAAGTGGCAAAAGCGCTGGGAAGAGGAACGGCTTTTCAAGGTGACGGAGGATGCTGACAGGAAAAAGTACTATCTGCTCGAAATGTTTCCCTATCCATCAGGGCGGATTCATATAGGTCATGTGCGCAACTACACGATTGGCGACGTTGTCGCCCGGTACAAGCGGATGCGGGGCTACAACGTTCTCCATCCGATGGGGTGGGATGCCTTCGGCCTTCCCGCGGAAAATGCCGCAATTGAACGGGGCATCCATCCTTCCGTCTGGACGCACGACAATATAGACAACATGAAGAGGGAGCTGAAACGGATGGGTTTCAGCTACGATTGGGACCGGGAGCTTGCGACCTGCGAGCCGGAATATTATAAATGGGAGCAACTTTTTTTCCTGTGGATGTACGAGAAAGGACTCGCCTACCAGAAAGATTCAACTGTGAACTGGTGTCCGCAATGTCAGACAGTGCTTGCCAACGAGCAGGTTGAGTCCGGGTGCTGCTGGCGCTGCGGTTCCGAGGTGGAGGATCGTTTTCTGAAGCAGTGGTTCTTCCGGATCACTAATTATATCGAAGAGCTGCTTGATTATTGCGATAAGCTTCCCGGCTGGCCGGAGCGGGTTATGGCGATGCAGAAAAACTGGATCGGCAAGAGTTACGGCTGCGAGGCCTCTTTTCCGATGGCCGAAGGCGGCGGCGATATCAAGGTCTTTACAACCCGCCAGGATACGATATACGGCGCCACGTTCATGCTTGTTGCGGCTGAGCATCCGCTTGTCATGGAACTGGTTCAGGGTAAGCCCTGCCAATCCGAAGTACATGATTTTGTGGAAAAAATAAAGAAACAGGATAAAAAGATGCGTACCTCTGACTATTACGAAAAAGAGGGCATTTTCCTGGACAGTTATTGCCTGAACCCCGTGACGGGCCGAAAGATGCCGATCTATGCGGCAAACTTCGTTCTTGCCGATTACGGCACCGGCTGTGTCATGGCTGTTCCCACCCACGATCAGCGCGACTTCGAATTTGCCAGGAAATACGATCTGCCGCTGATTGTCGTCATCCAGCCGCCGGACCGAACTCTTAATGTCCAGACAATGACGGAGGCCTACGACGGAGACGGCGTACTGGTAAACTCCGGCCGTTTTGACGGGATCGGGAACCGCGCTGCCCTCGATGAGATCGCTGCTCATCTGGAAGCCCTCGGCAGGGGCAGGAAGACGATCCAGTATCGTCTGCGGGACTGGGGAATTTCCCGCCAGCGTTATTGGGGCGCGCCGATACCGATGATCAACTGTGATGATTGCGGGCTTGTGCCGGTTCCCGAAGCGGAGCTGCCGGTGGTGCTTCCCGAGGCTGTTTCCCTGAGCGGAGAAGGGGGGTCGCCGCTGGCCAGACACAAGGCCTTCGTCGAAACGATCTGCCCCCGCTGCGGCAAACCGGCCAGACGCGAGACCGACACGATGGATACTTTTGTGGAGTCATCATGGTACTTTGAGCGATTCTGCTCGGCGGATTATGACCTCAAGCCGGGGCTGGATCGAAAAAAACTGGACTACTGGATGCCGGTTGACCAGTACATAGGCGGGATAGAGCACGCCATACTGCATCTTCTCTATTCACGATTCTATACGAAAATGCTTCGGGATTTCGGTGTGGTAGGCGTTGATGAGCCGTTCACCAACATGCTGACCCAGGGAATGGTCTGCAAGGAGACGACGCGCTGCCCGACTCACGGCTATCTGTTTCCCGAAGAGGTCAGGGAAGGCAAATGCGCTCATTGCGATCAGGATGTTGTAATCGGCAAGACGGAAAAGATGTCGAAGTCGCTGAAAAACGTTGTCGATCCCGATTACCTGATCAACACTTACGGCGCCGATACGGTAAGGGTTTTCTGCCTTTTTGCGTCGCCCCCGGAGAAGGACCTGGAGTGGAGCGACCAGGGGGTGGATGGAGGATTCCGTTTTCTGAACAGAATATGGCGAATAATCACCGATTATCTCGATGACATAACAACAGTCAAGCCGTTTTCCGGGGAACTGCCGCTCGAGGGAGAACTCAAGGCGCTGCGCCGCAAGACCCATCAAACGATCCGCAAGGTAACCGCCGACATTGAAGAGCGGTTCCACTTCAACACGGCGATCAGCTCAGTGATGGAGCTGGTTAACGCCCTGTACCAGTTGCCGCGTCCCTCCAGGGATGATGCAACCGGCTTTGCCGTTGTCCGGGAGACGGTGGAGGCGGTTATCGTCCTTCTTGCCCCGATTGTCCCCCATGTCACGGAAGAGCTGTGGGAAATGATCGGGGGGAAAGGGCCGCTTTTAGATGCAGCCTGGCCTGACTTTGATCATGCAGTTGCCTCCGAGGAAAAAATCACGATCGTGCTCCAGATCAACGGCAAAGTGAGAAGCAGAATAACGGTTGCCGCCGATGAGGATGAAGAGACGATCCGGTCGCTTTCGCTGGCCGAGGAGAGGATTGCCGGTCTCACCAGTGGCAAGCAAATCGTCAAGGTGGTTTATGTGCCGAAGAAGCTTGTAAACATTGTGGTTGCCGGGTAGGTAATAGACATCATGAGGTTCGCGACAGCGGGGATTTCCCCCTCGATTTTGAGAAGCAGTTTCCTGTTGTTTCTCTTGTTGATTCTGGCCGGCTGCGGATATCGTTTCCCGGGTGGGGAGGAATCGAACATCCCGCATCTGCGGACTTTTTTTGTAGAGGGATTTGACAATAAAACGAGTGAGGCTTATGCCGCGACCATTGTCCGAAGCGCCTTCATCAATCGCTTTGTGCAGGAGGGCCGCTTCCGGCTGGTCGGGAGCAGGGACAGAGCGGATGTTGTCTGCCGGGGAAGCGTCGAAAGCATCCAGATATCGCCGCTTTCCTACAAGTCATCGACCCTCGCAGCGGAAGAACGGATGACGATCGGAATGGCCATTATTTTTGAAGAGCGGGCCAGCGGCCGCGTGATCTGGGAGAACCGGACGGTAACCGGAACAAGCGATTATCTTGTGGCCAATATGGCGCTGACAGAAAAAAACAGAAGAGACGCCCTTCTCAAGCTGGCGGGAGACTCAGCCGAGAGGACGTATCTGATGATGATGTCAAATTTCTGAGGACAAAGTTCGATGCCTGCGAGGCAAAGCCGGAATTTATAAATATCAGGACTTGACGGCGTTTGCGAGTCTGGTCAGGCGAGAAATCTTGCGCGCGGCGTTGTTTTTGTGAATCGTTCCCTTTGCCGCTGCCTTTGCGATAACGGGAATAACTTTTGCCAAAGAAGCCGCAGCCGTTTCGCTGTTATTGTCGCCGATAGTCTCTCTTGCCGCCTTTATCGCGGTCTTGACGCTTGCCTTGACCGCCCTGTTGCGCTCAAGACGTTTTGCGTCCTGCCTGTCTCTCTTTTCTGCAGATTTATGTGTAGCCAAAAAAACATCCTCCTTCAAATATTTTTGGGACGCAATCTCTATATTAATTGCCCCCGCCTGTCAAGATCAAAATAACCATAAAACTTTTCAGAAAGACTATTTGGCAAAAGGCAGCACCCAGACGAGCATCGCCGGGATGTAGCAGGAAACGAGGGAAATCAGCGCATAAGGCGCGGAGATGCCCAAAAACTCCTTCAAGGTGCTCTGGCGCCGGTCCTCTTTGTCGGCGAGATTTTTTGCGACGAACAGGGCGGGGGCCCCTGCAATCGTCAGGTTGCTCCCCAGCGTGCCTGCCCATAGAAGCATCCAGTACAGCGGCCAGGGCTCTATCCCCTGCGCGCCGAGGTCGCGAATGACATAAAGCATCGTCAGGATGTAGGCGTCATGTTCCACAAGTCCCACGATGGGCGCCGTTACCCAGTAAACGACAGTGCTGCCGACTACCAGACTCTCTTTGATCATCGGGGTAATTGCCGCCGCGATAACCTTGATCACGCCGGCGTGGTCAAGGCCGCCGACCAGCGCAAACAGCGAAACATAAAAGAAGATGGCGCGCCAGTCGAGTTCCTTCAGGATTTCCTCTATATCGGGGATTTCCACTGTGAAGCGATCCTTGAAAATCGTGAAAAACAGGATGCTGGTCAGGGCGCCCCACATCGCTATGAAGCCCAGGTGAAAGCCGAACTTCTCCCGGAAGGCCATGGCTATGATGGTCAGAACAAAAATTCCGCAGGAGATTATCGCGAAGGGCTTGTCCTTGATGTAATCGAGGGGATTCTCGTTTTCCATGGAAGAGATGTCCATCTTTGCCGAGGAAAAGTCTTTCTTGAATTTCCAGTAGAAGAACGCGCAGGTGATTATGTAGGCAAAAAGAAGTATGAAGAAGGAAGAGGGTCTTCCCATAAACCAGATAAAACCGGAAAACTCAATCTTGGCAACACTGTGGAGCATCTGCGGGGGCAGATCTCCCAGAAGCATCGCCGTTCCCATGAAATTCGCGCAGAGTCCCATGAAAAGAACCGGCCCGAAGGCGGAAAGCTTGAAGCGCCTGCAGGCGTGAAAGATGACGGGGGCGAACATCAGGACGACCACGACATTATCGATCAGCATCGAAACGAGGCCGGCCAGGGCGCCGACGCTGACCACGAACAGGGGAATATTGCCCCGGGACAGCCTCAAAACAACGGCCGACAGGTAAGAGGGGACGCCCGATCTTCCGAAAAACCCGGAGATGGTCCAGATGGAAAGCAGGATGGCGATCACGTTCCAGTCTACGAATTTGAAGGCATCGATGTCCGTCATGACGCCGAAACAGATCATGGCTACGACCCCTAACAGGGCCGCAATCACGCTGTCGAACCAGCCAGTTATGACTACTGTAATTGTTGCCAGAAAAATGATTATCGCAATAATTTCGATATAGCCCATTTTAATTCTCCCGCCATGTTTTTTAAAGGTTTTCTCACCCCCCGCGCCTGGAGCAGGGGGGCAAGAAGCGATCAAAACAGATAACGTACGCGCATCTATATAAGCTGGATGTGCCTTGAAATAAAAACACGTTTGTTATTCAAGCGCTTTATTGCTCCGGCAACGATTATCGGCGGGGGAATATGCCACAAAAGGACAAAAAAGCAAAACTATTTTTTCCGCCGAGGGCTCCGGCTGCAAGCGGATTACCTTGCCCCGCTTTGCTTTGTCGGATAACCAAAAGATATAATCAGGTTAGCTCCTGCCGGTCGAAACAGATTTGGCGCATGATTTTCATATGTTTGGTTAAAGGTAATTTTACCGTTTCCCGCAGCTATAAATTTCTTGACAGAAAGATTGTTAAACCAATATAAGGGCAAAGTTATTTGCAGGGGAAAAAAGTGGAGAGATGTCCGAGCGGCTGAAGGAGCACGACTGGAAATCGTGTGTGCGCCCTCAAAGGTGTACCGCGGGTTCGAATCCCGCTCTCTCCGCCATTGTAATCAGGGGGCTTCCAGGTCCCTTCTTGCCATAAAGATAGCCGGGTCCCGTGCGACGGCGGCCTGCCAACCCCGTCAGGTCCGGAAGGAAGCAGCGGCAGCAGTTACCGGCGTGTGCTGCGGACAAACCCGGCTATCCCTATTTTCATCCATTTTTTCGCAGGAGCGTTTGTGCAGGAATACCGCGTTCTGGCACGAAAGTGCCGTCCCCAGAGATTTGAAGAGGTAACGGGTCAGGAGCACGTCGTAAGGACGCTGCAAAATGCGATTTCCCAAAAGCGCATTGCCCATGCCTTTCTCTTCAGCGGGCCGCGCGGGGTGGGCAAGACATCGGTTGCCCGGATACTGGCGAAGGCCCTTAACTGCATAACCGGGCCGACTCCGACGCCCTGCAATGAATGTGTCCACTGCCGTGAAATAACGAACGGAAACGCCATCGATGTCCGGGAAATAGACGGCGCCTCCAACCGGGGGATAGACGAGATTCGCGAACTGCGCGAGAACGTAAAATTTTCCGCTGCTTCCGGCCGCTACAAGATTTACATAATTGACGAAGTGCACATGCTGACCAGGGAGGCGTTCAACGCGCTGCTTAAAACCCTGGAGGAGCCGCCATCCCATGTTATCTTTATCTTCGCGACGACGGAAACCAACAAGGTGCCGGCCACTATCCGCTCCCGCTGCCAGTGTTTCGATTTCCGGAGGATCTCCCAGAAGCAGATAAAGGAAAATCTCCGGTGGATAGCGTCCCTGGAAAATATTTCTGTCAGCGACAGTGCCCTTGCCTGGATTGCCGAAGCGGGCGACGGCAGTTTGCGCGATTCCCAGAGCATCTTCGATCAGGTTATATCCTACGCGGGCAGCGAGATCAAAGATGAGGCGGTGGAGGAAATTATCGGTCGCTCCGATCGCCGTTTTCTGCTGGTTTTGTCCGAGGCGGTACTGGCCAGGGATGCCGGCCGCTGTCTGAAAATCGTCGACGAGGCCTACTATTGCGGCCTCGATATGCGCTATTTTTATCAAACGCTCCTTAATCATTTCCGCAACCTGCTGCTCGTAAAGATTATAAGCGACAGCGATTCGCTGATAGACATCCCCGGTGAGGAGAAGGCGCGATTGCGGCAGCAGACGGATGGACAAGAAGCCGGGACGCTGCGGCGCCTTCTGGAATTGCTGATGGCAGAGGAGGAAAATGTACGCCGGAGTCAGAACCCCCGTCTCAATCTGGAAGCGGTTCTCTGCCGGATGGCATATCTGGAGCAGCTTATTCCCCTTGAAGAGATTATCGGGCGGATGGAAGGACTGGAAATGCGCCTGGGCGGAGGGACTGTCAGGGGCAAAGCCGTTTCTTCGCCGGGCGGAGATATGCATGGGGGAGCCATTACGGAGAAATACGCCGCATCCGTGGCGCCGCCGGCTGCAAGGGAGGAGCGCCCTACCTATGGAGCCGGACCGGAGGAGGCTGGAAGAGGCGCAAGCCTGACCGGCAATGGAGAGGCGGGAGAAGATCTGAGCGGGGGGAAGGGATGGGAGGGCTTCAGGGCATTCCTGAAGCAGCATGATCCCGCCCTTTCCGCGAAGCTCCAGCAGGGGAGGTGTTTATCCTGCGAAGACGGGCTTCTCCGGATCGGGTTTGAAAAAGGGTATCTCTTCTTCAACGATGTTGACCGGCAAAAGGATAAACTGGCGGATTACTGCCGGCAGTTTTGGAAAAGGGAAACGAAGGTGGAGATAGAGGCTGTTATGCCGGCAGGCGGGGGAAACGGGCTCAAGGCAAAGGCTCTGGCGGAAAAGAACAATCAGAGCCGGGGAATCCGTCAGGAAGCGCTCTCCCATCCGCTGGTTCGGAAGATTCTCGATGTCTTTCCAGGCGCGGAGGTGCGGGAAGTGAAGGTGCGCGATCAGGTCGAAGCGGCATTTCCCGCAGTCATACCCGAGATTCCGCTGACCGATGAAGGGCTGGATGAAGATGACCGGCCGGGGAGCTGAACAGGGCGGCACTCGAAAGAATAAATGCGTGTCGCTAAGAGGTTCCGGGGTTTCGAGGGAGTTATTATAAAGAGGCAAGGAGGTAAAACAGGTGCAGAATTTTGGAAATATAATGAAACAGGCCAAGAAGATGCAGGAAAACGTCATGAAACTGCAGGAAGAACTGGCTGAAAGGACCGTGGATGCTTCGGCAGGCGGCGGGATGGTTTCAGTCACCGTCAACGGCAGGTTCATGATTCTTTCGCTGAAGATTGAAAAAGAGGTTGTCAATCCTGATGACGTTGAAATGCTTCAGGATTTGATCGTGGCGGCGGTAAACGAAGGGGTTCGCAAGGCGCAGGAACTGGCGGCAACGGAAATGGGCAAGATAACCGGCGGTCTTCAGATTCCGGGCCTGGCATAGGGCGCCCCATGTCAGGTTACGCACTTCCCATAAAGAATCTTATTATGGAGTTTGCCAAATTCCCCGGGATCGGCGAGAAGACGGCGGCGCGGCTGGCCAATCATGTGCTGAGGTCTTCGGAGGAGGAGATGCGCTTTTTTGCCGAGAGGCTGCTCGATGTCAAGCGCAAAATCCGGTTTTGTTCCGTCTGCTTCAATCTGGCGGAGGGGGAACTCTGCGATATCTGCGCAGATCAGCGGCGGGATCAGTCGCTGATCTGCGTTGTCGAGGACCCGGATTCGCTCATTGCTCTGGAGGGGAGCGGGGAATATCATGGGGTTTATCACGTCCTTCACGGGGCGATTTCTCCGCTCGACGGAATAGGGCCGGACAAGCTTCGCATCGCTGAACTGCTGGAACGCGTTTCCCGGCAGCCGATTGCAGAGGTCATACTTGCAACCAATCCGGATACATCCGGCGAGGCTACCGCCTTGCTGCTTTCCCGGCTTCTGAGAGAGCGGGATGTGAAGGTGAGCCGGATAGCCTTCGGCATTCCCATGGGGGGAGATCTTCGCTATACGGACAGGATGACGATTGCCAAAAGTCTTGAATTCAGGAGAAATACATAAATACGCAGTTGACAGTCTCTGCCAAGTATTGTATGGCCACAACTCGGTATTTGGAAAGTCAATTAACACGGGAGATTTGACGAATGTTAGAAATCAGATGGCATGGGAGAGGCGGTCAGGGAGCGGTCACGTCGGTGGAACTGCTGGCCCTGTCGGCCATTGGCGAGGGAAGATTCGCCCAGGGGTTCCCCAGTTTCGGGCCGGAGCGACGCGGGGCGCCGGTTGCTGCCTTTAACCGGGTGGACGAAAAGCAGATAAAGATCCGTTCGGGAATCTACACCCCGGATGTTGTCGTGGTTCTTGACGAAAGCCTGATCGCGATGGTTGATGTCGCCGAGGGGCTCAAGCGGACGGGGACGTTGATTGTCAACACTACCAGAAACCTGGAAGAGCTCAGAGCCAATATCAAATTTGCAGGCAGAATCGCCGTCTGCGATGCCACGGGCATTGCGTGGAAGGAACTGGGCGTTCCGATTACCAATACAACCATGCTCGGCGCCGTGGTCAGGATGTCGGCTGCGGTGAAGCTGGAATCGCTGGAAAATCCGATCAAGGAGAGATTCGGCAGAATTGCGGCAAAGAATCAAAACGCCGCGAAACGGGCCTACGAAGAGGTCAGGATTATCAACGAAGGATAAAATAACTCTTGAGGTATCGCAATGTCAGACAAAAAGTGGCCTGAAACATGGCAGGAGGTCAATCCCGGCTGTATGGTCATGCGCCCGGGAAGCGCTTCGGAATATCATACCGGAAGCTGGCGGGCGAAACGTCCGCTCTGGGATAAGGTGAAATGCATAAAGTGCGGCCTTTGCTATATATACTGTCCCGAGGGCTGTATAACCGAGGATGCCGACGGTTTTTTCGAGGCTAATCTGGATTACTGCAAAGGTTGCGGAATCTGTGCGAAAGAGTGCTGGACAGGCGCCATTGCAATGGCGAATGAGGAGGGATAGCCGATGGGAAAACGAGTAGGAATTGAAGTCGCAATTGCGGCGGCGGAGGCGGCCGCCCTTTGCCGGTTTGACATGGCAGCCGTGTATCCCATTACGCCTCAGTCCCATGTGGCCGAGCATCTGTCGGATATCGTCAACGATGGACGGGTGGATGCCTCTTTCATGACCGTGGAGTCGGAGCATTCCGCCCTGAGCGCCGTTATTGGCGCTGCCGGAACCGGCGCCCGGGTTGTCACGGCTACCAGTTCCCAGGGGCTTCTCTATATGAGCGAGGTCATGCCGATCGCTTCGGGCATGAGGCTGCCGATCGTCATGATCGTGGCGAACCGGGCCGTTTCCTCTCCGATCAACATCTGGAACGATCACAGCGATATCATGCCGATGCGGGATACCGGCTGGATTACCTTTTTTTCGGACAACGGCCAGGAAGCGGTCGACATGGTCATTCAGGCCTACAAGGTTGCCGAAAATCGCGAAGTGATGCTTCCCGTCAACGTCATGATGGACGGTTTTCAGTTGACCCACATGGTGGAGCCGCTCATCATGCCCGATCAGGAAGAGGTGGATCGTTTCCTTCCCCCCATTGTCCCTTACGCCACGCTGCATCCGGACAAGCCGGTTTCGATGGGAACGCTCGCGATGCCGGAGATATTTTCGGAATCCCAGAAAGCCAAGGACGTCGCTTTGGTCAATTCGATCAAGGTTATCAAGGAGGTATGGAAGGAATGGGAAACCCAGTTCGGACGCAAGTACGAGCCTGTCCAGACTTACCGCACTGAAGACGCCGATGTTGCCCTGGTCACAATGGGTTCCATGGGTGAAACCGCGGAGGTTGCGGTTGATGAACTGCGCAAGGAAGGCGTGAAGGCGGGTTTGATCAAGATTAAGCTTTGGCGCCCCTTCCCTTTTGCAGACCTGAAAAATGCCGTCAAGGGAATTCGCGTGCTGGCGGTGACCGACCGGGCTGTTTCCTTCGGCGGACCCGGCGGGCCGGTTTGTTCGGAGATTCGGTCCGCCCTGTATGACGAGCCGGTTCGTCCCGTGATTGTGAACTATATTATCGGACTCGGAGGCAGGGATGTTCAGGTATCTGATTTTATGGCGATGGTGAAGAAGGCTGCCGGAGGCAAACTTTCAGAACCTTATGAATTTTACGGAGTGAGGGGATAATGACTACATTGACAAGCAGCCCTAAAATTATAGAAAACTTTGATCTGTACGCCCCCAAGCTGGTAAGCCGGCAGGAATTCTTCAGCCCCGGTCATCGCGCCTGCCAGGGCTGCGCGGAAGCGCTGGCCATTCGCCTGATGTGCAAGGCCCTCGGCAAGGAGACGGTTATTACCAATGCCACCGGCTGCATGGAGGTCATCTCCAGCCTCTATCCGACCACTGCCTGGAACCTGCCCTGGATACACGTGGCATTTCCGAATGCGGCGGCGGTTGGCTCCGGCGTGGAAGCGGGCCTGACATCCCTGCGCCGCAAGGGGCGGATTCCGGATAAAAGGGTGAAATCCGTTGCCATCGGCGGCGACGGGGGAACGATGGACATCGGGTTCCAGGCCCTGTCCGGGGCGATGGAGCGGGGTCACGACATGCTCTATGTCTGCTTCGACAACGAAGCCTATATGAATACCGGCATCCAGCGTTCCAGCGGAACGCCGTTTCTGGCCTCGACGACTACCGCCCCGGCCGGCAAGAAAATTCCCGGAAATCAGGTCTGGAAGAAAAACGTCATGGAGATCATGGTTGCCCACAACATTCCCTATGTTGCAACGGCGTCTCCGGCCTATCCCATCGATTTCATGAACAAGGTGAAAAAGGCCCGCGAGGTCAAGGGACCTGCTTATATCCATTGTCTGGTCACCTGTCCTACCGGATGGCGGTCGCCATCGGAAACCAGCATCCAGCTTGGACGTCTTGCCTACGAGACCGGCGTTTTCCCCATTTACGAGGTTGAGGACGGCAAGTATCGCTTTACCCTGCCGCTTCCGGTGAAACGGCGCCCGGTGGGGGAGTATCTGAAAAGCCAGGGGCGGTTTCGTCATGTAACGCCTGACCAGATACAGACCATTCAGGAGAGGGTCGATATCGAGTGGGAGGCGCTCATGATCAAGATCGAGAGTTCCAGATCCCGCGCCGAGATCAGGGAGCAGTTGAAAAAATAGCAGCCGACCGTAAAATTTGAAAACGAGGTAGAGAGATAATGGAAGAAAAGGTAAAGGAAATCGTGCAAGGCTACGGCGGAGACAGGAGTTATCTGGTTCCCATCATGCAGGACGTCCAGAAGGAACTCGGTTATCTTTCCAAGGAAGCCCTGATGGCAATCAGCGCCAATCTCGGTGTGCCGGTAAGCCGGGTGTACGAGGTCGCGACGTTTTACAAGGCTTTCAGCCTGAAACCGAAAGGACGTCATCATATCAGCCTCTGCATGGGCACCGCCTGCCATGTTCGCGGCGCCGAATTCATTGCCGCCAACATCACCAGCATGCTGGGGATCAGGGATGGCGAGACGACCGCTGACCTCGAGTATTCTTTCGAGACGGTCGGTTGCCTCGGGGCCTGCGCCCTGGGGCCGATTGTTGTGGTGGACGGCGAGTATCACGGGGAAATGAATATCGCCAAAACGACAAAGCTCCTCAAGAAATTAGGGAAGAAGGTATAAATACAATGACGAGCAAAATTAAATCCTTCAGTGAATTGAAGCAGTTGCAGGAGAAGATCAAGGCCGGCCGCGATCCTCAAAAGTTGCGCATTACCATCTGCGTCGGTACCGGCTGCCTTGCCCACGGGGCCATGAGCGTGGCCGACGCTTTCAGCGAGGAGATCGATCGGCGGGGACTCTCCGTCAAGATCGACTTCCGCAAGACCGGGTGTCACGGGTTCTGTGAACGGGGGCCGATGGTGATTCTTGCCCCGGAGAATATTTTTTACCAGCACGTGACAGTCAGGGACGTGGGGGAGATTGTCGAGAAGACGCTCCTGAAGGGCGAGATAATTGACAGTCTGCTCTATGCCAACCCCCAGACCGACGAGAAATATGTCCATGAGGATGAGGTGCCGTTCTACAAGAGGCAGACCAGAACCGTCTTTGGAATGAACAGCAAGGTTGATCCGAAAAACATGGAAGATTATCTTGCCGTTGACGGGTACAGCGCCCTCGCCAAGGCGCTGGCAATGAAACCCGCGGAGATTATCCGGGAGGTTGTAACGGCCAACCTGCGGGGCAGAGGCGGCGGCGGATTTCCGGCGGGCAGAAAATGGGAAGAGACCAGCAAGGCAGCGGGAACGCCCAAGTACGTGATCTGCAACGCCGATGAAGGAGACCCCGGCGCCTATATGGATCGCAGTCTGCTCGAAGGCAACCCCCACCTTGTGCTGGAGGGGATGATCATCGGCGCCTACGCGATCGGTTCGAACGAGGGGTATATCTACGTCCGGAACGAATACCCGCTCGCCGTTGAAAACATCAATATCGCGATCAAGCAGGCGCGGGAGGCCGGCATCCTCGGCGAAAACATCCTGGGCAGCGGATTTTCCTTCGATATCAAGGTCAACCGGGGCGGCGGCGCCTTTGTCTGCGGCGAGTCGTCGGCATTGTTCGCCTCCCTGGAGGGAAGGGCGGGCGAGCCGCGCGCCAAATATGTCCATGCCACGGAAAAGGGGCTTTACGACAAGCCCACCAACCTCAACAACGTGGAGACATGGGCGAACGTCCCGTTCATCATCAACAAAGGCGGCGACTGGTATGCCGGGATCGGCACCGATCGCAGCAAGGGAACGAAGATATTTTCTCTGGTCGGCAAGATCAACAATACCGGTCTTGTCGAGGTTCCAATGGGCACGAAGCTGCGCGAGATTGTCTTTGATATCGGCGGCGGGATTCTCAACAACCGGAAATTCAAGGCTATTCAGACAGGCGGCCCGTCCGGCGGCTGTATCCCCGAGGAGTATCTGGATATGCCGGTGGACTATGACGAACTCACCAAAGTCGGTTCGATGATGGGTTCCGGCGGGATGATCGTCATGGATGAAGGCACCTGCATGGTCGATCTGGCCCGCTATTTCACGAACTTTCTGGCGAACGAATCCTGCGGCAAGTGCGTTCCCTGCCGGGAGGGTGTGCAGCGGATGAGGGAGATTCTTATTGATATCACCGAAGGAAGGGGCAGGGAAGGCGATATCGAGCTGCTGGAATCGCTTGCGGCGAGTATCAAGGATGGCGCCCTCTGCGCCCTCGGCACCAGCGCCCCGAACCCGGTCTTGAGCACGATCCGTTATTTCCGTGACGAGTACGAGGCGCACATTAAGGAAAAACGTTGTCCTGCGGGCGTCTGCAAGTCGCTTATCACCTACAGCGTTGATTCGGAAAAGTGCACCGGCTGCACCCTGTGCGCAAAGGTATGTCCCGTGGGGGCCGCGACCGGCGAGAAGAAGAAGGCCCACAAAATCGATTCTGATAAATGCACGAGATGCGGCGCCTGCAAGGAAAGCTGCCAATTTGATGCGATCATCGTGAGGTAAAGGTAGAAAAAATGGTTAATCTGACGATAGACAATAAAAAGATTCAAGCGGAGGAAGGGCAGACCCTTTTAGAGGTTGCCCGGCAGAATGGCATAGGCATCCCGACGTTGTGCCACCATGAATCTCTGGAGCCGTCGGGGTCATGCCGTCTTTGCAGCGTGGAAGTCGGGGAAGGGAGCCGGGCCAGGGTTGTAACGTCCTGTCTCTACCCGGTTGCCGAGGGGCTGGTTGTCAACACCGGAAGCGAGCGGGTGATGAATGTCCGGCGCACGGTGATCCAGCTTCTGCTGGCCCGCGCCCCGGAATCGGAGCAGCTTGCGAAGATGGCGGAAGATATGGGAATAAGACCCGAGCCGCGGTTCAAGGCGGCCGAAGACGGAAACAAATGCATCCTCTGCCGCCTTTGCGTCCGGACGTGCGAGAAGATCGTCGGGGTGAGCGCCATCGGATTCTCCTCCCGCGGCCCGCAAAAGGATGTCTGCACCCCGTTTCACGAGCCTTCGAATGTCTGCATCGGCTGCGGCGCCTGTTCTTATGCCTGTCCGACGGGGCAAATCGAGATGCATGTCTCCCCTGCCGGAGATGTCCGGACGATCTGGGGACGGGACTTCAAGATGGCGGCCTGCAAGGTCTGCGGCCGTTACTTTGCCCCCGAGGATCAGCTCCAGTACATAAGCGGGCGGACCGGGGTGCCGGTGGAAGAACTGATGGCCTGTTCGAGCTGTCGGTGATAACAGGTTTTTTGACAACATTTTTTCAGCGCTGACCGATTGCTCAAAAGCTTCGCAGAGAAGAACCCGGCGCTGATCAAGCTTTTTTGCTCGTTAGGGGTGTCCTTGGGGACTGAGATGCCGGGATTCCGGCGACCCTTGAC
Organism: uncultured Syntrophus sp.; assembly: GCA_964552725.1. Taxonomy (GTDB): domain Bacteria; phylum Desulfobacterota; class Syntrophia; order Syntrophales; family UBA5619; genus DYTH01. The sequence goes on along the minus strand of CAZKHU010000001.1, from coordinate 18,228 downwards.
CTGATCAGGGTAATGCCTGCGTAGGGAAATGAGCCGGACTTATGACATGCAAGAGGCCGCTTCCCTTTGGGGGCGGCCTTTTTGTCATTGACAACGTGTCCGGCGGGGGTGTCCGTTGGGAAGCAACTTTTGCAGGTTTTTAAGAAAGGAAAAAAGCATGACACTACTGGAGTCAGCGCGGCAGGGAAAGATAACCGGGGAGATCGAGCAGGCGGCCGAACATGACCGGGTGCTGCCGGAGGAAATGCGGGAGAAGCTTGCGCAAGGGGTTGTTGTTATCCCGAAAAACCGGGCGCACGATTTTCGCGCCCGGGGGATAGGCGCGGGACTATCGACAAAAATCAACGCCAATATAGGCACTTCGGCGAGTCATGCCGATATCGGGGAAGAACTTGGCAAATTGCGGACGGCGATCGGCGCGGGGGCCGATGCGGTGATGGATTTGTCCACGGGCGGCGATATCGACGCGATTCTGTCCGCGATGATTGCCGATTCTTCCGTGATGCTCGGCACGGTGCCGATCTACCGTTCCGTCAGCCGCCTGTTTCAGGAGGGGCGCAAGACCGGAGAGCTTACGGAGGATATGATTTTTAAGGATATTGAAGACGAGGCCAGGATGGGGGTCGATTTCATCACCGTCCACTGCGGCATTACGAGAAGAACGCTGGAAGTCCTGAGAGGCTGCAATCGGGTCATGGGGATTGTCTCCCGGGGGGGAAGTCTGATGGCGGAGTGGACGATGCTCAATAAACGGGAAAATCCCCTTTATGAACGTTTCGATCGCCTGCTGGAAATCGCGAGAGAGCACGAAGTTACCCTTTCTCTCGGGGATGGACTGCGTCCGGGGGCGATCGGCGATGCGGAAGACCGGGCCCAGATTGCCGAACTGACCGTTCTCGGGGAACTGGTCGAGCGGGCGAGAAAGGCCGGCGTTCAGGCGATGGTCGAGGGACCAGGGCATGTTCCCCTGCACCGGATAGCGGGAGACATGAAGCTCCAGAAACGCCTCTGCGGCGGGGCGCCGTATTATGTTCTCGGGCCGCTGCCGACGGATATCGCCCCCGGCTATGATCACATCGTCGGGGCGATCGGAGGGGCGATCGCTGCGGCCAACGGGGCGGATTTTCTCTGTTATGTCACGCCGGCGGAGCACTTGGGTCTGCCGACGCTTCAGGATGTTTACGACGGGGTGATCGCTTCGCTGATTGCCGCCCATATAGGCGACATCGAGAAGGGCATTCCCGGCGCGTGGGAGAGAAACGAACAGATGTCATCCGCCCGCAGGCGTTTTGACTGGGAGGGGATGTTCAGCCTGGCGATCGATCCCGCAAAGGCCAGGCGGGTGCGGGGTCTTACGGAGGACAAAAACCGGGATGTATGCACGATGTGCGGGGATCTTTGCGCGATCAAGACTCATAACCGTTTTCTCGACGGGGGAGCTGCCTGAGGAGGACAAGCATGAAAAGGAAAGGCATTGATTATTCGCTTTATCTGGTAACGGACCGGCGCTGGCTTGGCGAAAAAAGCCTCGAGAGCGCCGTTGAAGAGGCGATTCAGGGCGGGGCGACCGTTGTGCAGCTCCGTGAAAAGGAGATATCTTCGCGGGAATATCTGGAAATTGCGAAGAGGGTAAAAGAGGTTACGGACAGATACGAGGTTCCGCTTATCATCAACGACCGGATCGACATTGCCTTTGCCTGCGATGCCGACGGGGTTCATCTCGGCGCCGACGATCTGTCCGTTCCGGTTGCCCGCATGCTGCTGGGCCGGGAAAAGATCATCGGGGCCTCCGCAAACTCGCTTGCAGATGCGTTGTCAATGGAGGCCGAGGGGGCCGATTATCTGGGGGTCGGCGCCGTTTTTCCCACCGGCACGAAAACGGATGCCGACCGGGTAACGCTTGCAGAATTGGCGGACATCAAAGCGGCCGTTAAAATCCCGGTTATCGCGATCGGCGGTATTGACGCGGAAAACGCCAGCCGGGTGATAAAGGCCGGGGCGGACGGCGCCGCCATCGTTTCGGCGATTATGGCTCAACGCGATATCGGCGGCGCGGCGCGCAGCCTTGCCGAGATTCTCAAAGCCCCTCTGTAAAGGGCAAAATGTCAGTTTTATAAGGAAAGAAACGGGCGCCAAGAAATTGATGATCAGGAGGGCGCCATCCAAATATGCCCGAGGATTGCAAACGCATTGGCGAGAATCAGGTCGGCGCCGGCTGCACGCAGACTTTTCTCGTCGGCGCTTCCCGTCAAGACCCCGACCGCGCAGCTTCCCGCTCGGCGGGCGGTCATGACGTCCGTAGGGTGATCGCCGACCATCGCCGCATCCTTTTCCGGGACTCCCAGGATGCCAAGCGCTTTTTGCAAATGGCCCGGATGGGGTTTGACATTTTGCGAATCATCGCGGGTAAGCGTGGCATCGGCATACAGTTCGACATCGGGGAAAACTCGCAGCACGGCGGCGCGCATCAGGGCAAAATCTATGTTAAGTCCCGCCAATGTGCCGTCAAAATCAAAAACGATCGCCTGCCAGGTTTTAGGTTCTATCTTCAAAACTGCTCATTTTCCGATATTCCCAGAGTGCCGCCAGGGCGCTTGCTGCCCGCTCCGGGGTGGGAAAATTGACGAGTGCGCCTCCTGCCTCGAGTTGCCGGATTTCCTCGTCCCAGATTCCCGGCGGAGAGAGCAGACAGGAGATAACCGGTTTCCGCTGTTTCCATTCGAGCAGGAGTCTGGAAAAACCCTTTACGGCGTCCCTGTTGGCTGACGCAAATACCATGAGCAGCAGAATTCCGTCCACGTTGTCATCTTCTATCGCCGCCCCGATGATGCCCTCAATCGCTTGAGTGTTGTACCAGGCGGGCCCCATATCCACGGGATTCGTGCGCATGGCAAGGGGTGGAAGCAGGTCGTTGATCAACATCTGAGTCGCAGGCTGAAAGGTGGCTATCTCCAGACCTGCGAATTCGCAGACATCCGCGGCCGCGATTCCGGGACCCGCCTGACCTGTAAGAATGGCGACTTTTCTTTCCGCGGGGAGCGGGCAAAGGGAAAGGGCGCGCGCTGTATCGAGAAGCCGCTCCGCGCTGTCAACCTGGAGAACGCCCGCCTGTTTGAGCGCCCCTTCGTAGATTTCCTGCTTCCCGGCCAGGGACCCGGTATGGGAAGCGGAGGCCTGATTGCCGGTGCGGGAGTTGCCGGTCTTGTAGGCAACCACGGGTTTTTTGGCAAAACGGGTATTTTTCATCGCCGCCAGGAATCTTCGCGGCTCATCCATGCCTTCAATATACAGGGCAATGACCCGCGTGTCCGGATCGTTCATCAGATAGGCGATCATTTCGGGGAAATCAATATTGAGGCGGTTTCCGAGACCGACTATCTTGCTGAAACCCACATTCTGCCGCATGGCCAGAAACCCGACCAGATGCGAGACGCCGCCGCTCTGGCTGACGAAGGCGATATTGCCTTTGGGAAGCAACGAGAACTCCGGGGTAAAGGAGGCGTTCAAGTCCAATTGGAGATTAAGCATGCCGAAGGTGTTGGGACCGATAACCGGGAGATCGGCCTTTTGGGCCAGTTCGGCAAGGACGTTCTGGAGAGCGGCGCCCTGGGGATCGTCGATTTCCCTGAAGCCGGCGGTTATCAAGACAACCCCTTTAACGCCTTTTTGACTGCATTCCTGAAATATCCCCGGAACCATTTTTGCGGGCAGGACGATCACGGCAAGGTCGATTGCGGTGGGAAAATCCCCAAGGGATGAAAATGCAGGGATGCCCATGATCGAATCGGCGCCCGGATTTACGGGGACAATCGTTCCTTTGAACCCGCCGGAAGTCAGACTTTTCATCACATGGAATCCGAGCTTGTCGGGGTTCGCGGAAGCCCCCAGCACGGCAACTGCACGAGGATTGAAAAGACGCTCCAGATTTTTCAGCATAACTGCCTCGGCCATGGGCTGATCATCCTGCAATTTTTCGGCAAAAATTTTCCCTGGACATTGGGCAGCAAACAGTGAGCGTTACGTTGCCGTCTCCCTGCAAGCCCGAATCGCAAGAAGTTGCCGCGGACTCCGGTTTGCCGCCATGTAGGGAACGCTACTCCCTTATATTGGCGATGCTGCACAAAAAGGTGCATTCCTCCGTGTCGCTCGCGTTTTTCATGCTGTGCGGCTCCATCGTCGGGAGATAGACGAAGTCGTGGGGACCCAGAACCCTTTCCCCGGTTGCCTTGTCGTTTTCATCGTAAGACACAACCAAGAGACTCCCCGACAGGACATAGGTGGTCTGGTAATAGGAGTGGCTGTGAATCGGCACCTCGCCGCCCGGGCCGACCGTGAAAAAACGCAGTCCGTAATCCGGGGCCGCTTCGGGACCGGCCTTGGAGAGCCACTGTATCCAAACGTCCCTTACCTGCTGGGGCGTGCCCTTGTAGGAGATGGTCTCGACCTTTGTTTTAAGGACGTCTTTGGCATTCATTGCAATCATGGGAAACCTCCTGATTCTGCGTAAAAATTGTTATTGAGAGAAAAATTCAGAGTTCCTTTACACTATTTTCCCTGCTTATGCCAGAGCAATGGCCTTTTCCGGGCAAATTTCCTGACAACAAAAACAGACGATGCAGGCGCCGTCCGCTACCCGGGGCAAATTTTCATTCATGGACAAGGCGCCGACCGGGCACTGCGCTATGCAGGCGCCGCAGCCCGTGCACAGCTCCGGGTTGGCCTGGGGGCGGAGGATTGTCCGGCTGTGCAAAAAATCCTGGACGACGGCGTTGCCGGCAATGGCGCTGCCGGCAATGGCGCTGCCGCCGAGCGGGGGCAGTTTGAAATTGGGTATTCGCAGCAGTTCTCCGTCTATCTGGATATGTTCAAGGTCGAAATCGCCCAGGCCGAGCTTTTTGGCCCACTGGAGAAAGGGGAGCTGCCCCGGGTCGCAACCCATCATATAGGCGACCACCGCATCCATGGCGACCGCATTGTCGGCTGCCATGATTACGCCGACGTCGCGCAGATCCGGCGAAGCAGGGCCGTTGCCTTCCATGCCCACCACCGCATCCATGATGAACAGTTCCGGCACGCGCAGCCGGAACACCTCGACCACTGCTTCCTGAAAACGCTGCGGGTTGCCGGCGGCCTTGTGCAACATGGCCTTCTGGGCGCCGGGGAGAAATCCGTAGCTGTTCTTGAGGGCGCCGGTAATTACCGTCAATCCATGGGTTTTGAATTTGGGCAGGCTGATGATTACATCGGCATCCAGCACTGCCTGGGAGATGCTGACCTGTGGCATAAAGGCCGGGTTGAAAGCCATCTTGCGGGCATCGTTGCCGATATTCCGGTAATATCCCCCGGCGGCCTCCATCAGTCCGGTTTGCTTAAAGCAGGCCTCGTTGGCGCCATAGCCGAAAATGCCCGGATTGTCTCCGACCACAAGGGAGGCGGGCCCCATGCTTTCCACTTTTTCGACGACGGCCCTCAACACGGCGGGATGGGTGACCACCCCCTCTTCAGCCGCTGACCCCCGCAGCAGGTTGGGCTTGATGAGCACTTTTTTATTTTTCAGCTCTAAGGGGAAAAGCGCAAAGGCCCTTTCCACGGCGGGCTGAAGCGTTTCGTAAGTAGCCGGATGGATCATTACTCTCGACATAATACCTCCTTTGGCAGCAGCAACGGCTGGCGATGATGTTCAACTGGGAATTTGAAGCCCTTAGGATTCCGCATCCTCTTTCTGACGTTGCACGTAGGCGGCGGCCGACTCTCCGGCGAGATGGCCGGTGGAGAAGGCCGCCTGGAGATTGTAGCCGCCGGTGTCGGCGTCGATGTCCATTACCTCCCCGCAGAAGAAGAGGCCGCCAACCAGCCGGGAGGCCATCGTTCGCGGATCGATCTCGGCAAGCGATACGCCGCCTGCGGTAACAATTGCCGAGTTCAGCGGCAGCGGCCCCTTGACGGTAAAGCAGAGACCCTTCAAAAGCAGCAGAAGCCGTTCGCGCTCCGGGGCCGTAATCTGACTTCCCGTCCGTTCTGCAGGGATTCCGCACATGCGGAGAAACGGCTCGATCATCTTGCGGGGGAGCAGGCCCGCCAGCAGGTTCCGGAAGTTTCGTTTGCCGCCCGCGTCGAAATCCCGCTGCAGGCGGGTGCGCAGTTCCTCGAGGGAAAGGGCGGGTTTAAGGTCGATGGCGACGCTGACCGGGCCTTCCGTGAGGGCGTCCACGACGGCAAGGCTCATAAGCAGCGTGATCGGTCCGCCTATCCCGAAGTGAGTAAAGAGCATTTCCCCCATCCGGCTTTCGATTACGGCGCCTTTTTTTCGTTTCCGCTCCAGACCCCGCCCGCTGTCTTCTTGCGGGACAAGGGCCGGAGAAAAACTGTCAGGTTCTCCGCGAAAGGCTGTAAGCCGGACGTTCTTCAGGCTTACCCCCTGCATCGACTTTGCCGTCTCCAGCTCCGCGACAATCAGCGGAACGAGCGCCGGCCGGGGATTTACGATTCTGTGCCCAACCGCGGCCGCAAGCCGGAAGCCGTCGCCATTGGAACCGGTTTCCTGCCAGCTTGCGCCGCCCGCGGCAAGGATTGCGGCCCCAGCCGGTAAAAAACCCTGCCGCGTTTGCACCCCTACAACCCTTCCTTTTTCGGCAACGATTCTGCTTGCCGGCGAATTTACGAGCAGTTCTACCTTGCCTTCTTTCAGATAGCTCCGGAAGGCCCTCACGACATCCGCCGCGTTGTCGGATACGGGAAAAATCCGTCCGCCCCGTTCGGCCTTTGTTTCAACTCCGAATCGAGACAGAAAAGCAAGCAGGTCATCCCGGAAAAAGCGGTGAAAAGCGCCGTGGAGAAAGCGGCCATTGGGGCCGTACATGGGCAGAAATTCATCGATGTTGCGGGTGTTGGACAGGTTGCAGCGGGATTTTCCGCTGATCAGGATTTTCTTGCCCGGCTCCCCCGTCTTTTCGAGCAGGACGACCTTTGCCCCTCTTTCCGCAGCCCTGCCGGCGGCCATCATGCCTCCGGCGCCCCCGCCGATTACGATAACGCGCTTGTCTTTTCCCTCCGTCGAGCCCGCCCGGACGCCGCTTTTTGCACCGGCCCGCCCGGACGCCGCCTGGATGCCGCTCTTCCCGTCTGCAATCAAGCGCAGTCCCTTTCGGATAAGATCATATTGCGCAGCCCCTCCCAGTCTATGTCATTGTGAAGGCAATCATAACGCGCCGCCACAATGACCTGGGGAATGAGCCGCCGCTTTTTCAGATGGACCCCTCTGCCGGTTATCCGGGTTGATTTTATTCCCCGTTCGATCTCGTAATCGCAGGCCGCGCCAATCGCCGCCCGGAGGTCCTTCCTTTCCACAAGCCGTTTCGTAAAATTGGTGCTGGGAGAGATGTAAAACTGCCAGCCGTTCTCCTTGCACAGCGCGAGAATCTCGCCGCAGCGGCAATTTCCGCACTTCATGCAGAGAACGCCTTCATTTTTGGAGAAATGGGCGCGGCAGTTATCGCCGGTCAGGCAGTGGGGCAGGATGACCGCCTTTTCCGAGGGGGAAATCCGGGTGAACTCTTCACGATAGCAGGAATTGACATTTCCGGCGATATCCGGGTCAATTCCCAGTCTGTTCAGGACAGCCCGGAAAGGAAAGAGCAGCAACGCAAAAATCAGCCTCAACTTATTTAAAAAACTCTGCACCGGATATTCTCCGTTTTCCTGAAAGAGATACTCAACCTTGGCGGAACTCGCTGGATCATGAGCCTGAAAGTTTTTTGGGGATAGCATAAAACAAATGGGGAAAGCAATTTTTTTGGTCTTTATGACTACCCACGCTGCAATATCTGTGCTATAGGTGCGGCCGTTCTTCGTTATTTTTCTGAACATCAAGCTTTCCTTGTCGAAAGTCCTGGGAGCGCTGAATTTGGAGTTGAATTCCAGAAAAATCGCCTTTATAGTAAATCCCCATTCGGGGAATGGCAAGACGGGGCGGGAATGGCAGAAAATCAGCCGGCTGGCCGAAGAGGCTCTGGGCCCGTTTGGATCATGTCTTACCAAAAAACCGGGTGATGCCACAGCCTTGACGAGAGCTTGTATTCTGGAGGGAGCGGACATTATCGTTTGTGTAGGCGGTGATGGCACGCTCAATGAGGTTATCAACGGGTTTTTCGATAATGATGTCCTGATCCGCAGGGAGACCGTCCTCGGCTTCATCCCCAACGGCACCGGTTGCGATTTTGCCCGCACCTTTTTTGCTCCGTCCGGAATAAGGGCCGCTTTGCAATCCATCAAGAACGCTTCGACGCGAAGGATCGATCTGGGACGCATCCGCTTTCGAAATCATCAGGGCGGGACAACCACCAGATATTTCCACAATATCGCGAGTTTTGGTCTGGGAGGCGAGGTGGTGGAGAGGGTGAACCGCACGAGCAAGGCCCTCGGTCCTTTTGTGACCTTTATCTGGGGGACGCTGCGGACCCTTATTTCATACAGGGAAAAGGGCGTTGCAATCAGCGTGGATGACGACAAAAAAATTACAAGAGACATCTTCCACATCGCCGTTGCCAACGGACGATATCAGGGCGGCGGAATGCTGGTTGCTCCTGATGCGGTTATGGACGATGGCCTTTTTCATTTGACGGTTATAGGCGCCATGAGCCTTCCGCTGGTTATCATGAGGCTGCCGAAGCTCTACAACGGGAAGATAAAGAGCATTCCCGGGGTTTTCGTTAAAGCCTGCAAGAAGGTAAGCCTTGCCTCCGAAGCGCGGGTTCTGTTCGATATTGACGGCGAACAGCCGGGGATTCTGCCGGCGGAACTGGAAATTGTCCCGGCGGCCATCGAGATGATCGCGAAAAGTTGACCAATCGCTACCCGGCAGTGGGGAAGTCTTCCGCTGTTTTACCGACGAAATATCCTCCGCACTCCTCATTCAGCAAATTAACTGACGATTGTTGTCAATGATTTCAATGACAAGAACGATTCTTGCGCTTTTGGCAAGCATATTGCTTTAAGAGGCTGCAGCCGGGGCGAATACCTGGAAGCGTTAAAGGAAAAAGGGACATGAAAAATATCTTTCTATCTTTGGCAATGCTGATCCTTTTCAACCTTACGGTTGCCTTTGCAGCCCCAAAAGCTCCTGTTATGAACGCCGCAGGACGGGTGCTTGAGATATCAGAAACCTCCCTTAAAATAGAGAGAGCGGTAAAGGGTGAAACTGAAGTAATGGAATTTGTGCTGGAAAGGCCTCTTCAGGATATCGAAATAGGTGCGCAGATGAAGATAAGCTACAAGCAAAAAGATATGAAATATATCCTGATAAGGGCGCAGAAGGCCAAAAAGACGGTGGTTGCCAAGCCGGTAAAAAAAGGCATCGGCAGGGTTTTCAATTCAACAGCGCCGGAAACGGCGCCAATTGTTAAATAGTTTTTTGCCTTCAGATTATCGGTGAAGGCGGGCATATCCTTATCGCACTTCAGTTGAGGCACGGAAGGAAAATTAAAAACAAAGAGGAGGAAAGTTAAGATGAAGCGTTTAATGGTATTGGTTGTGGGTTTGGTTTTCATGTTCTCCACCTTCGCGATTGCCGCAGAGAAACCGGCTCCGGCAGCCCCCGCGGCAACAGCAGTTTCCGAGCCGGCCAAGGATGTAAAGGCCGCTGATGCAAAGGCTGAGAAAAAGGTTGTAAAGAAGAAGGTTTCCAAGAAGAAGGCCGCAAAAAAGGCAGAGAAGAAGGATGAAGCTGCGGCTCCGGACACGAAGTAATTCCTGTTTTTTACCTGATGTTAAGGGGTGCGGGGTTTTCCCCGCTCCCCTTTCATTTTTTCGGCGCTGAACAGCCGGAGCAATCACTATTTAGAAATAATCCCGTTAAATTGCATTGCTTTCATCGTATGATTGTCCTATAGGGCGGCCATGAAAACATCAGTACGTTCCAAAGAAACATTAATCCGGAGAGTTGAAATATGACTATCCGCCTGCGTCTGATAATCGTGACCGTCCTGGGTCTGGTTTTCACGATGGCTTTCTGGGGATGGATGCAGATGCAGGCGCTGGAGAGAATTCTTGTTGAACAGCAAGAGAGGCGACTTGCCAGCGTTGCCGAAACGGTCAGCTCATATTACAGCCATTTTCCAACCGGCAGGGGTCTTTCCACCCTCGATGCCACCCTCAAGGAGCAAATTCAATCCGACTCTCGTCTCGCCCGCATAGACATTTTTACCGTCGTTAATTACGATATCGATTACATCGAGTACATGGCCGGCGCCGGGCGGGTGCGTTACGAATGGCCGCAGGAACTGGCAAGTTCCGTTGCTGCATCCCGCAGGCCCAAGTACGTCAGTGTAAAAACGGAAGACGGCCCCGCAACCGGCTTGCTGTATCCGGCAATATCCGAAAAGTCCCGCAAGACTCAGTTTGTCGTCGGCGTGATAACCTTCAGCAGAGGTTACGAGGAAATCATGATGAGGGCGCAACGTCTGTTTTTTATCAGCGCCGCCGGATTGCTCCTCGTTATTTTGATTATTCTTGCGGCAAGCTACCGCCTGATAATCGACCGGCCGCTCGGAGTCATTATCGGCGCAATAGATGCGTTTCAGCGTGGACGCTATCTGGAACGCATTCCGGATATTCGCCGCGACGAGTGGGGACGTCTGGGAAAACATTTCAATTCAATGGCGGCTGAAATAGAGCGGGTAATTGCGAAAAACGTGGAATTGACCGGGTCTCTCGAGGATCGCGTTCGCGAGGAAACTCAGAAGGCTGTTGAACTTCAGAAACAGGTTGACTCGCTGCAGCGGCTCGCCGCGATGGGATATCTGACTGCCACTATCGCCCACGACCTCGGGACCCCTCTCCACTCCATCGCTGGTTTGGCCTCCCTGCTCCAGGAACGGGGCAACTGGCCGCCGGATGTAGAAAGAAAACTGGAACTCATCATCCAGCAGACGCACCGCTTGCAAACCGTCATCAAGAAGGTGAAACTTGCCACCCGTCCTCCGGATGCGCATTTTGAAACAGTCGATGTCGGAGAAATTCTCAACGAGACCATTTCCCTGGCGGAACCGCTCATCATCAAGGCAAATACTGAAATAACCATTGATTGTGAAAAGGATCTGCCGAAGATCTGCGCCGACCGCAACCGTATACAGACTGCCTTGTTCAACATGATCCAGAACGCCCTGGAAGCGATGCCGCAGGGTGGGAAAATAAAGGTCTTTGCGGGGACGACGGAGGATCAAAAAGAGTTGTTTATCTCAGTTGCCGATACCGGCAGCGGCATTTCTCCGGAAATTATCGAGAGGATCTGCGAGCCGTTTTTCAGCACCCGCGAAGAGGAGGGATTCAGAGGGCTGGGTCTGCCAATTGTCAGCGATATCGCGAAATTGCACGGGGGAAGACTGGATATTCGCTCTGTTCAGGGGAAAGGCGCCGAGGCAATCCTCTATTTCCCTGTCAGATTGTAGCGGATGATCCTGGAGTGCAGCGTTTTGCGGTCGATGCCCAATAGCTGGGAGGCCCGGCTTTGATTCCAGGCCGTACTTTCCATGATCTCGAGTATCTGCTGCCGTTCGGCTTTTTCCAGCGGAGACAACAGCGGCTGCTCGGCAGTGGAGACGGGACGCAGCTTTTCAGGCAGATTCTCCGGCAGGATCAAGGCAAAAGGTGAAAGCAGCAAAGTCTGGCGCAGCACATTTTCCAGTTCGCGAACATTGCCCGGCCACTTGTAACCAATTAAAAGTTCGAGAGCTTCATCGGAAATGCGAACGTTTGCGTAACCCCATTTCAGCAGAAATGATTCTATCAACTGGGGGATGTCTTCTCTGTGGCCGCGCAGGGGCGGCGTATGAAGATGGACAACGAAGCGAAACAGCAGATCGGATCTGAATCTGCCGGCGTCAGCCTCCTTTTCAATATCCCTGTTGGCCGCGGCAACCACTCGTATTGCCGCGAGCTTCGTGTCGTGACCGCCGAGTCTGCGGAGTTCGCCGCTCTGCATAAAGCGCAGCAGCTTTCCCTGTAGAGCCGGGGACATTTCGGTAATTTCGTCAAGAAATACGGTTCCATCTTGTGCTGATTCCAGGAGCCCGGGGTGCGCATGATCGGCCCCGGTAAAGGCGCCTCTCTCAAATCCGAAGAGCTCCGATTCCAGCAGGGTTTCCGGGATAGCTCCACAGTTGACGGCAAGAAACGGTTTTTCGCGCCGGGCGCTTAACTGGTGAAGGGAGTGAGCCGTCAGTTCCTTGCCCGTGCCGCTTTCGCCGCTGATCAGCACGCTTGCCGGGGAATCCGCCACCCGGGCTATCTGTTTGTAGAAATCAACCATCACCGCGGAGGAGCCGATAAACTGCGGTTCCTGATGCATTTCTCCCTCTACCCGGCGGCGAAGCTGCCGCAGCTTCCGGACGTCAAGCACCTTGCGCACCATCTCCCGGATTTGCTCCGGCGAGAAAGGTTTGCTTATGTAATCCCATGCCCCTTCCCTGAGGGCCTCCATCGTCGTTTCCAGCGAGCCGAAGGCCGTCATCAGGATAACCGGAAGCCCCGGTCTGGTCTTATGCACCTGGCGAAGAAACTCAAGGCCGTCCATTTCCGGCATCCGGATATCGGACAAAAGAAGATCATACCCGATGATTCCATTGCGGAGGGTCTCTTTTGCCGAGGTAAAATAATCGACTTCATATCCGGAGATATGCAGAACTTCCTGCAGAAACTCACAGGCTACGGCGTCGTCATCGACCACGAGAATGCGGATGGCTGCTGCGTTTTTATCCAAGCCCCTTTTCTCCGATATAATTCGCCAGATCGGCGACGCGGCAGGAGTAGCCCCATTCGTTGTCGTACCAGGCCACTACTTTGGCCATGTTGCCCCGGAGCACCTGGGTGAATTCGACATCGACGATCGAAGAGTGGAAATTCCCCTTGAAGTCCATCGAAACAAGCCCCTTCTCTTCGCAGTCCATGATTCCCTTGAGCTGTTTTTTTGCTGCTGTGCGGAGCGTGTCGCGGAGTTCCTCCGTTGTGGTCTTCTTTTTCAGCTCGGCGGTGAAATCGACGATCGATACCGTCGGCGTCGGCACCCGGAGCGAATAGCCGTCAAAGCGGCCGGCCAGCTCCGGAATGACGAGGGACAGTGCTCTGGCCGCGCCGGTGGTGGTTGGGATGATGTTGACCGCTGCCGCGCGGGCCCGCCGCAGATCCTTGTGCGGGGCATCCAGAATGCGCTGGTCGTTCGTGTAGGAGTGAATCGTCGTCATCATCCCCTTTTCGATGCCGAAGGCCTTATGCACAACCAGCACCGGGGGGGCCAGGCAGTTTGTTGTGCAGGAGGCGTTCGAGACGATATGGTGCTTCTGCGGTTTGTAATCCCTGTGGTTTACCCCCATGACGATTGTAATATCCTCGTCCTTCGCAGGGGCGCTGATGATCACCTTCCTGGCCCCGGCCTCAAGGTGCGCCGAGGCCTTCGGCCCGGTCAGGAAAAGCCCGGTGCTCTCGATGACGATATCCACCCCCGCATCGTCCCACGGGATGGCGGCGGGATCGCGAAAGGCAAAGCTCTGGATTTTTTTGCCGTTGATCAGCAGGGCCTCTTTGCCGATGGCCACCTCGCCCGCGTAAATGCCGTAGTTGGTGTCGTATTTGAACAGATGGGCGTTCGTTTCGACATCGAAGAGATCGTTTACGGCAACGACCTGCAGGGTGTCGGGATAACGCTCCAGAACAGCCTTTAAAACCTGGCGCCCAATCCGGCCAAAACCGTTTATGCCAAGGCGAATCATAAAAACCTCCCTCTTTAGTTTAGTTGTCGTCAATCCGGTATTTGTTTTCCACCAGCAGATCGCAGCGTGTCTGGAGCACCTCGTGCATCCGGGCGTTGTCAAGGGCAATCGCGCTGAGATTGGCCGCCGCCTTCAGAAACTTGAGTTCATCTTCATTGAACTGCCTCACCCGGTCGGAATAGACGCGCAAAACGCCGATCGCCTTTTTCTCCAGCAGCAGCGGCACGACGAGCACGGACTTTATCCCCTCCGCCCTGGCCTTTTCCCCGTACTGGAAATCCTTGTCCGCCTGGACATCCTCTATCCAGATGATCTTTCCTTTTATCGCCTTGCGGTCAAGGCCGCTTTCATCGAGGAGGATCGGCCCCTTGTGGATGTACCCTTGGGAGAGGCCGCTTGCCGCCCCCAGGACAAGCTGTTTTTTGCGCGCATCTAAAAGGCGGATGCTGCCCGCCTTGACCCCGACTGCCGCAACTACGCTCTGCACGATCTTCTCCAGAACCTTCTTCGTATCCAGAGAGCCATTGATCGCCCTGGCAACCTCGTACAGGGCAGCAAAATAATCGGTATTCCTCTCCTTCATGGCTTCACCTCCCTAAGTTTTTCCGCTTGTAAACCTTTGCTTGAAAACGCGGTTTAATGTTCATAAAATGCGTGCGTAAATTTTTGATATACACTGATCCTTCTTTGTGACGGCGTGCCTTAATGAGTGTCTCATCTTGGCAAATGTTCAAAAAGACAGAGCCCGCCAACGGTTTTCCTTCTGCCGATCAAGCCCCTTTTCTCCAGCGTAACAAGATGAACGTAGCTTTCGTTCAGGGCGAGCAGACGGTCAAAAACAGGCAGGCTGTCTCCAAAGATGAACTGGGAAACCTGCCTTGCTGTTTTCGCCCCCTCATCGAGGGCCTGAAAGGCAAGCAGCGATCTTTCGGCGTGATGTTTGCGGACATCGGCAATCCTTCCCCGGAGATTGGTAAAGGGACGCCCGTGCGAGGGCCAGATGGTCTTAATCTCCAGTTCCTCTACCTTGGTCATGGAGTCAAGAAAGCTCTCCAGCGGATGAAATTTGGGGTCGATCAGATCAGGGCTCAGATTCGACGTGATATGCGGGAGGATGTGGTCCCCGGAGATCAAGGCGCGTTCCGCGGGCAGGTAAAACGAGAGATGACCGCGGCTGTGGCCCGGGGTTGCGACCACTCTCAGTTCCCGGTCGCCGGCAACAAGCTGTTCGCCGTCGGCCAGATGGCTGTCGGCGGTAAAAGGCAGGGTCGCCTGCTCAAAAGAGGTGAAGGTGCTGGCAATTTCCCCAATCGTGGCTTTATCAAGGCCGTGCTCTATGCAGAAGGCCTCCATCCGCCAAACGCGGTCGCTATCCAAAGCAAACGTGCGAATCGTCTGCGCGTCAATTTCCGAGAGGCTGATCGCTGCCCCGGAACGTTCCTTAATGAGGCCCGCCAGACCGCAGTGATCCATATGAAAATGGGTGATAAAAATCCTGCGACATTCCTCAAGCGCCAGCCCCGCCTGGGACAGCGCTTCCTCAAGCGCCGGCAGGACCCCGGGCAGGTTGGGGCCGGTATCAATCAGCGTGAAGCCCTTTTTTTCCAGGAACAAAAAAACATTGACATGGGTCAGCCGAAAAGGCATGGGCAACCTGATCAGAAAAATTTCCTTCGCCACTTCCCGCACCGCTTTATTCATATTAACCTCCTTAAGGATTGCTCCTGATTTTTCTACAAAAGGGCGGCGCCGATCGCCCCCGCCAACTGAGCGTAAGAAGAAACTATCAGCGGATGGCCAAGCGCTTTTTCCAGCGCCTGCACAACTCCCGCATTTTGCGAAACCCCTCCGGTCATCATAACCGGCGTTCTGATGCCGATCCGGGTGGCCATTGCCGCCACCCGCGAGGCAATCGCCTCGTGGATGCCGGCAATAATGTTTTCCCGCGCCTCCCCCCTGGAGATCAGCGAGATCACCTCCGATTCGGCAAATACGGTGCAGATGCTGCTGATCTTCGCCGGTTTTTCGGCTCTCAGGGAGAGCGCCCCGAATTCATTCAGATCAACCTCCAGGGCGCGCGCCATTACCTCCAGAAACCGGCCGGTGCCCGCCGCGCACTTGTCGTTCATCGTGAAATTTGTCATCCGGCCCTTTTCATCCATGACGACCGCCTTGCTGTCCTGGCCGCCGATATCGATCAGCGAGCGCACCGAAGAATCGAGAAACCGCGCCCCTGCTGCATGGCAGATAAGTTCCGTTGCCGCTTTGTCTGCGCCGGTCACGCTCTTGCGGCCGTAGCCGGTTGCAATTACCCTCGCCATATCCGTTTGCGCCAATCCGAGGGAGGCAAGCAGTTCGGCGAGTACCCGGCGTCCTGCGGCTTCGGCGTTATAACCGGCGGCAATCACAAGGGTTCCCAAAAGCCGTCCGTCTTCCATTACCGCGGCCTTGGCCGTATTGGAGCCGATATCAATCCCTGCCTGCAAAGCCATGATGTTCCACACCTCCTGCCAACCTGTTTATTCTGATCATTGCCCCTGCCTCTGCAGCGGCGTTGGCTGAAACCAGCGGTCTTTTCCGCCCTCGTAGAACCATTTGTCCGGGAATCCGCGCCGGCTGATGAAGCTGGGGTTATCGGCCCAGTTGAGCAGCTCTTCATAGGCATTGTATATTTTTCGAAACATCTCCGCATCCCCGCCGAGATCGGGGTGATGCATCTTTACCTGCCGCCTGTAGGCGTTTCTTACTATCTTGGTTAGCTCCCCGGAACCAAGGCTGGATTTATCGATATCCAGATGTACCAGCGTAGCGGGGTTTATATTGGGCATCTGCATGATATGGGGTTTTACATCCAGCATCGTCACGCGATTCCGGACGGCGTTGTCGAGGACGTGAAGGGTTGCGAAATGGCGTTTTTTCGTCCGCCGTTCTTCTTTCCACCAGGTTTCCCCCAGAATGTCGGCCATCCTGCCGAAATCCTCCCCCGGGGTTTTTTCCGCCGAACGGGGGTATAAAAAACTGTATATATCTCTTTGTCCCCAAGGCAAGATATCCAGGATTATCAAATGTTCGGAAAAATAAAAGGTTGCGTATCGGGCGTTCAACGCCTGCAGAAGGCCGCAACGCATGTCGAGCCTCTGGTGAAGCTTCTGCCGGCATTCGATGGAGCAGAATCTTTTTCTCCCCATGTTCTCGGTTGTCCCGCAGGAAAGGCATCTCCTCGGTTCTATGATCTTCTTTGTCAAAACAGCCAGCGCCTTCATCCCCTGCAACTTTTCCTCCAATCATCAACACTTAACGACTTTTTTTCTAAACTCTCATAGCCTCTATGCGGTGCGGCTTCCGGGAGGATACTTAATTATGCGCCAAGAGGGTCTTTGAGAAACCGTCCCCCAAGCTTCCGAAACGAATCATCACTGCCGGGATCGTCTCCGGATATCATCGGACAGCCGGTACCATTTTTGGACTCCATTTTCGAGCCGATAGTAATGGATCAGATACGCAACCGCCAGGACAATCAGCAGCCCGGAAAGAAGGAAGCCCAAAACGGATGGGTACAGCAATGCATACCCCAGGGAAAGCAAGGCAAACAGGCAGACAAAAAGCGTCACCAGCAGATGAGCCAGCCTTTCATGCTGCATCCACCCAATCCGCTTGTCGTGATAGGCAAGCAGTTCCCTTAATGCCTCCGGGGAGGGATTCTTTTCGAGCGTCTCTTGCACCGAGAGCTCATGTCGTTTCATCGAGTCGATCATGCCGTTTTCTTTCGTAATAACTGTTTAGGCGATTCAATTGCCTCTTCTAGCCTGTAACCATCCTGTTTGGGGTAATAACGCAACGCGCGCTTTTTTTCCAGCTATTCATTGCAGCCGGGAAAAGCTCTTTAGACAACCTGAGACTGATTATAAGTGGAAAGCTGCGCTGCTTCATACCGCTTCCCGCATTTCCGGTGGAGTGCTACAGTAAATCTCATCGGGAATTTTGCAAGCTCCTGCTTGGCTTTGGCTATTGGACCGTATCTTACCGCCGAACGAAAAGAGCGGAGACAGATAAACCAGCCTAACGTGATCATTGCCAGTTCGCTACTCTACCAGGAATAATAATGTTTTACATGAAAAGCTTCGTAAATATTCGTTTAACCCCGTTAGGCGGAGCTGTCAAGGATTCAGTATTTTCCTGAAGTTTTTTTGTAAAGGATAGAGCCAGATGTCTTTAATCGGCACACTTTGCCGGCCGAATGGTCCGAGTTTTCCACGCCCTTTCGTTTTACCGACAAAGACCCAATTGGCTGCCTTATAGCAGGTTCCGGCAAAGCGCCCGGATTCCACAAAAGTTTCCAGCAGCGCCGGTCTGATGTTATACTGTTTTTGCCAGTCTTCCGGGAGCTGTCTGGCTGTCAAGGACAATATTTTCGAGGCCAGATTTTTCACTTTAACCCAGGGGAGAATGAGGAAACGGGCGTTATTTA